>CADANR010000001.1 GCA_902789265.1 uncultured Lachnospiraceae bacterium
ATGAGAATTTCATCGAGCCACCTTGCTTTGTCTTCCAGTGTAAAATCCATTTCAAAAGGATAGGACAGTGCATGTCCCGGAGCATCCCAGACCAGCACGGAATAATCCTCCTGAAAATAACGAATCTGTTTTAGAAACAGTCTGTGATCCGCAGTCAGCCCGGGCAAAAATACAAGTTCCGGTGCAGCTTTCTTCTTTTCATTCGTCCAGTAAACGATGGTTCCTTTGGATGTTTTATATTTTTTTCTTTTCATAACCGTCCCCCTCAAAAACATCCGCTCATGGATGCATGGCGGATGTTTCCTTGTTTTATCTCATTACACAATTGGTTAATACTTTTTTAATGGTAACCGTCACCCGATTCAATCACTGCGGAAGTTTATGCTTCGGCTGGTTCTTCGGGAACGGGCCCTCCATCTTAAACGGAATATCATGCTCGTTCAGTACGATTCCAAAGCTTTCTGTATATTTCGTCTCCTGAATCAGCTGCATAAAGCTGACAAAAATCTTATCCGCCATGGAAGTCACTTCCAATAACAGATGTCCCTCCACAATAATCACATAGGATTCCACATAATCGGCCACTTCGCCCCAGTCCATTCTGCCGGAATAGTTTGAAATGAATGTACCATGCTCCGCTTCTTTCCCTGTGAACGGATCGTTCTTTGCATTAAATGCGATTTTATTCTTCAAACCGGAAACCTGATCGATTCCCTCCCAGTGTGTAAACTTTTTCCGAAGCTCACAGCTTACAACGGAGAAATCCGTTTGCAGAATAATCTGGCTTCTAGTGAGTGTACCCAGAAATTCCGGATCGCCTTTTAAGTATTTTCTGTCATAATCAATATGCGCATGCGTCAGAAGATCGCAGTGCGAATTCGGCAACCCGATATCTGCTGCAGGATTATGCGCAATTTCTCCGCCGATGTACTGATATTTTTCCGGCAGAACCCTGTCCAGCGCCTCCGCCATCACGGTAAGGAAAAATGCAGCAACGGACGAATCGTTGTTCCGGATGAATTTCACAATGTCCTTTTGTTCAAAAGTAAAAATATAGTAATTAGGATCTCTTTTAAACGGATTATACATACCGTTTAAATAATCCATTGTCATAATAACCGGTTTTTTGCTTTTATATTGATAAATCGGTTTTTCATCCGTAAGCATTTCCAAAGAAGGTTCTGTATCCTCTCCTTCTAAGAGTTCACTGTCCGGTTTCCGGATTGAAGGTGCGTTTGGAGTCACTCCGTATTTCTCAACCACATACTGGTATATGTTTGTCATCACCCAGGGCAGTGCGCCCCTTCCGCCGCACATGGAATGGCTGATATTGAAATAAATATCCTCTCCTTCACAATCAACAAACAGTAAGTGTTTATTTACCTCTTCCGTACAAAGATTGGGAAGCTTATCGTTTGTTTTCATTACAACAATTTCCCTGGAATTCGGAATTAAATCATATCCTCCGTCCTCCCCTAATACCACTTCCTTTTGGAAATACGGATAACGTTTTATGGCAACATTCACCGCATGCCGCAAAACATCTATATCCACCGGTTCCTTCATTTTTACCCTGGTTCTTATCGAGTAAGCAAAAATCTTTTCGTTGGAATAGAATCTGTAAGTATCCACACTATATTTCATAATTCTTCTCCTTTTTCCTATGTATTACTTAACAAATATACTTGTATCTCCTTCTACTTTCTTTTCCATAACATCGGCGCAAAGATAGTCACCGTGTCCTGTGTCGATCTTAATATAATCATTGGCTCTTTTATTCTACTCAGTATTTTACTCTTTATTCCACTCCTTTTAACGCGTCCACCATATCAATCCTGTTTACTTTCGATGTAACATACAGATTTACAAGTACGGAAACCAGAATGGCTCCCACAACCGCGCCGAGGTAAGGGATGGCGGATAAACGAATCACCATGTCTCCGTCCTCGAGTGTAAATCCGTCTACAAGGATTTTCAGCGCTGCCAACCCTGCCGGAATTCCGAGAATTGCACCGATTCCGGTAATCGTCAGATTTTGCTGCATCAGAATCATTCGAATCTTCACAGACTGGAATCCCAATACCTTCATGGTGGCAATTTCGCGAATCTTCTCCGCATAGGAAAGAACGCCGAGATTATACAATACCACGACTCCCATGATGATTGCCATCACGATCAGAATACCCGTAATCGCATATCCGGTCGAGTGAGAAGCAATCAGGATATCCTTCAGACTCTGCCTGTCGTTTACGGCCACAATTTCCGGTCTTGACTGAAGTTCTTTCGGCACACTCATCATGGTGTAAACAATGCTGGGGCGAAATTCTCCCCTGACTTCTTCGAACGCGGCACGGCTTAAAAGGATTCCCTGATCCGTTGCCTGTCTGATAAATCCCGAAACCCTGGCTGTATATATTTCCCTGTCTCCCGGAATTCTCCAGGAAATCTCGTCACCAATCTGAAGGTTTAAGTTTTCCGCCGTTTTTGTGGTAACCAAAACTCCGCTTCTTGGAATCTCCATGTAAGATAACTTTTCATCCATGATGCGATACAGATTTCCCTCATCCACAACCATTAGGAAACGGATATACTCCTGATCTTTAGTATATAAGGTTACGTTATCAAACTGAACCATCTGTCCGTGATACTCTTTGGCATAATCACTGACCGTTCCGTATCCGACACTGTCTTCGAAGGTAATCTTGCTGTTTGCCAGAATCAGGTCATCATACATCCAGTCCACCTGTTCTTCCATGCACTCATAGAATCCCACCGCTGCGAAGATTAACATCGAACAAACCATAACACCGAATACGGAAAGAAGTGTCCTTAGCTTATTCTTTCTGACATCCCTGATATTCCATCTCGTTCCGAAAGCAAGCATTTTCCAGATCGGTGTCTTTTCGAAAAATCCACTTCCCACACCTTTTGGCGCTTCCGGTCTTAAAATATCGGACGCATTTTCCTTAAGTAACCGCCTTGTACAGTAAAATGTAATCAAAACACACAATCCGACGGCAATCAAAGCCATATATACGCTCGTAAACGAAAGCTGGATACGCATATAAGGATTCTGGTAATAATACAGTGTCAAATCGGTTAAATACGAACCGAGTAAGTAATCTCCCAGGAAAACTCCGAGGAGTGCAGCCAACGCGGAAATCACAAACGAATACGAAAGATAATGCAGGGTAATGGTTTTTCTGGAAAACCCGAGAGCCTTTAGGGTTCCAATCTGCGTTCTTTGTTTCGAGGTCAGTCTGGTCATGGTACTGACAATTCCGAGACAGGCCACTGCAAGAAAAATCGTCGGAAATACGGTTGCAAGAACGTCGCTGGAATTCAGTGCTCCCACGTAAAGATGATACAGTTCATCTTCCGTTTTGGTCTTAACCACAACATTCCGGTTATCGATTTTCTCCGCCACTTCATCCCGCATGATTTCCATGGTACGGATATCCGCATCGGTCAGACTTTCACTCTGTCCTTTTACATCGGTAAGATCCACGATTATCTGATCGAAATATACTTCTCCGGGGGCCTGGGAAATATCCATAATCAAGAAGGCATGCTCCCCGTAAACCGGCTCCGGATAGGTATCGTTCGGTACATAGTAAAGATATTCCGGGCAGTACCCGATGCCCCTTACCGTTTCCTTGAAATTCACATTTTCCGTTTGTATGTTAATGACATCGCCGACGTGGATTCCAAGCGGTTTGGCAAACTGCTCTTCCACCCAGACTCCCTCCGCACCCGGAATGAATTCCTCGCCCTCGGAAATCAGCATCGAACTGACATCGTTTTTGTCGATATAACTGATCACGGCAAGATAATCGGTTCCGTTTGGATTCACCTTTCCGGCACCATGACGGATTCCGTTTACGCTTTTTACCCCTTCCGTGTTCTCAAGCATCGAAATCACGGAGGCATTGAAAACGTCTCCCTGAATATCCAGATCCTTAAAATTCGTATCGGCAAAATACTCGTCAATCGAATATCTCTCACCGGTTGAATCCCCGTCAAAACCGCCTACGACGAAGAGTGCAAAAAACGTCATCACGAAAATTGCAAGGAACTGAACCGCATTCTGTTTTAAATCTCTTAAAACTTTACGAAACAGCATATTCTCTCCGGTTTATCTGGCGCTCTTGCGAGTTCCGATTTCGTCCTCCGTAATCGGGGAAGTAATGACTTCTTCTCCCTCATTAAGACCGGACAGGATTTCGGCTTTGCCGTTTCCCTTCAGTCCGACTTTTATATTCTTTCGTTCCACCTGACCGTTATTTAACACATAGACATAATCGCCTTCATCATCCGTATAGACACCTTTGCTATCAACAACCAGTGCACCGTCTTTGGCACCTGTCTGAATCGAAACCTCCGCCTCCAGTCCGATGATGGGTTTAAACTCTTTGTCACTGAAAACAACCGTAACCTTTACCTTGGGCTTGCCGGATGCATCGGGTTCCGCTACTGCGGCAATGCTTTCCACAACGCCTTCGTAGGTCTCTCCCGCATATGCTATCGTTGCTTTCTGGCCTTCTTCAATAAGACCGATATCATATTTCGAAATCATCACCGTTGCCTTGTAACCGCGGTCCGGCTGAATCACGAATAAAGCTTCCCCTGCTTCGACCGTTGCACCGGCATCCACAAGGCGCTCGATGATCGTTCCGCCGACTTCCGTCGGAACACCGCGCTTTGCAATCTCCAAGTTTCTCTGCGCACGCATTTCTTCAATTTCAGCCATCAGTACGGAATCCTCATACTGATCGATTGCCGCCTGCGGCAGAACAGCCTGCTTCGCTGCCAGAAACTGTTCGAAATTCTGAGACCAGTAATGATCCACAAAATCCATTTCTCTTACTATGGCAAGATAGAGTTTGTACTCATCCGCGGTAAGCGCGCTTACTTTAAATCCTGCCACAACGCCACGGTTCTCTTTGATCTTCTTTTCTAAATCATCCACCTCTGCTTTTGCCTTTTTCACTGCTTCTTCATCTGTCGGATCCAGCGCTTCGAGGCGTGCCTGTGCTATCTGCAGCTGAGTGGTAAGCGAGGTCAGGTTGGCATCCAGACTCTGTAAGGAATACGCAATATCCCGGTTGTTGTTTTCCTGTTTTACCATAAGCTGATCCCTGCTGTCCGCAAGATACTTATAGGCATTCTTGTTAGCTTCCTCTTCCGCTTTGGCGGTGTTCATCATCTGCTTGTATTCGTTGTTTTTATTCACCGCCGCATCAAATGCGTCCTGTGCATATTTCTTGTTCAGTTCCGCGCCTTTTACGCTTTCTTCGAAGGACTGAAGCTCGAATTTGACAAGAATTGCATCGGAAGAGACATACTGACTCTTCATCCCTTCCACTTTGGAAATTTTACCGGATACAGGCGAGTAAACGGTTATGGGATCGTCCGCAGCTATATTACCGACCTCGCTGACATTCTGGCTTATGCTGCCTTTTGTGACCTTTGCCACTTCAACCGATTTGGGAAAAAGGAACAGCACGCATGCCACTATGGCGGCAATCAGTACAAGAGCTCCGATTATGATTCCCACAATCAGCCCTTTCTTCTTTTTCTTTCCAGCATTCTCAATCTTCATTCTCTCCGTCTCCTTACCAGTTAATTTCATCCGCATCCTTCGGGTGCTCGTTCATAAAGATATCTTCAACGGTTCCGTTTTTTACATAAATCACTTTATCCGCTATATCTGCAAACAATGCATTATGAGTAACCATAACCACCGTCCTTCCGTCATCCCTGCTCTGGGACTGCAGAAGCTTCAGAATTTCCTTACCGGTGTTGGTATCCAGTGCCCCGGTGGGCTCGTCGCAAAGTAAAAGTCTCGGCCTTTTGGCAATGGCTCTTGCAATGGAAACTCTCTGTTGCTGTCCTCCCGACATCTGAGAGGGAAAATTATTGAGTCTGTCCCCCAGTCCCACACGCTCCAGTGCCTCTTTCGGATCCATAATATCGATACCGAGTTCACTCATTAAGGAAACATTCTCTACAGCAGTTAGTGTCGGAATCAGATTATAAAACTGAAAGATGATGCCAACATCCACCGCGCGAAAATCGCCGAGTTCCTTATCATTCAGCGCGGTCACTTCTTTTTCTCCGAATATAATCCTTCCGGATGTTGCCGCATCCAGTCCGCCCAGCATATTTAAAAGGGTACTCTTACCCGCTCCGGAGGGGCCAAGAATAACAACCATTTCCCCCTCGTCAATGGTCAGATTCACATCATGCAGTGCTTCGTATATGATGTCACCGGTATGATAGATTTTACCCACATTTTCAAATGTGATCAGTGTTCCCATTACATTTCTCCTTGCGTCCGTTTCCGGAAATTCTTATATTTTCCCGTAGTAATACGTCTGTCCTTCGGTTGTTCGGCATCCGCGGGAATTGCCCAGCTTTTTCCGAATTTTACCGCTCCCTTTATCCGGCCGCTTCCACACATTTCCTGAATCGTGCGTACTTTCAGATTCCATTTTTCTCCGGCTTCTTTTACGGTAATATAGTTCTCAATCATACTCTCTCCTCTTGATGACCTGAGCAAAGATTTTTATTTCAAAGGGACTTCGAAAAAAGTCCCGATAAAATAAAAAAAGCATCGGCTATTCCCGGCGATGCTTACTTTTATTTGCAACTGGCTACCATGCTCTTAAATGAGGTTAGGTCCTAAAGCTTTGCGTCGTAATCTTTCGATTATTTTGCCAAGAATATTATAAAAAATATTATATGCGCGATGACGCGGATTGTCAATTAATTGCCTGAATCTTTTCATTTACCGGACTTTTGCATCCAAAATGCGGTCAAAAAGGGTAAAAAAATCCCGCAAACCCTTGTCACAAGCAGCTTGCGGGAAAGTGTTTTTTATTCGTATTCTACAGTTGCCGGGGAAAAATAGTGATAGATCATGAATTTTCCCCATTAAGAAACGTAAAAAGCCTATTTGAAATGATTATAACATAAAAAGGCATAAAAAAGCGGATTTCTTCCAAAGTCCTTCCCCGGGTCCTTCCCCGGGCCTTGTAAATATGCCGGCACAGGATAAACCGGTCATGTTATTTTGCACAATAAAATTCCGTATTTTTAGATAGAAATTGAATTGTAAGCGCTTACATTCAGTGGTATACTTTGAAAAGTACAGAAAAAATGGTTCATCTTCATTATTTTCTGCAACCGTTATTTGTGATATAGTAAAAAAAATACGGACCGATTCTTTCACTTTGTCCCGTATTCGACACCGGCAAACTAACCTTTTTATTGGGATTAATTATTGGGATTACAAATATGATAAGCTGCTACACGGAAAGCCAACTGGAACGTTATTCCTATTTTCGGGAACTGATGAAGGAACAGAATGTTTCTTCTTTCCTGGATTCCCTGACGGGTCTGATTTCACGTCAGTATATTTTCAGTTTTATCCACTCTCTGATTGACAACCAGGTTCCTTTTACCATGGCACTTTTAGACCTGGATAACTTTAAATTCATCAATGACACCTACGGTCACAGAGTCGGCGACGGTGTTTTGGAAGGCGTTGCCGCCGATATGATGCGTTACTGTTCCGACATCGGAATCGTCGGCAGAATCGGAGGCGATGAATTCCTCCTGGTAAACCTACGGGATCTGCATTACGACCAGATCAAAAGTTTCTATCTGCAGATGTATGCCAATTTTAACGTAATGCGGAAAAATATCGATGTTGGAAGCTGCTCCCCTTTTATCACGGGTACTCTCGGCAGCGCCACATTTCCTTATAATGCGGACAATTTCGATGAATTATTCCAGCTCGTGGACAAGACCCTTTACCGGGGCAAAATCAAAGGGCGTAACTGCTACATCATCTACGTGAAGGAAAAGCATGCAAATATCGAGATTCAGGAATTAAAGGGACACGGGCTGTATGTTACCTTCCACGACATCAGCAGGAAATTCGGAACCACCGGAGACATCCATGACAAAATGCTTGCCATCTTTGAAATTTTGAAAGAGGACCTTCGAATCAGCGAATTGTATTATATCGATGCAAACTGGAACTTAAGGAGCATTCATTCCGACGAGATTCTTGCAAATGTTCCGGATATCGAAAATATCATGACCCAGGATCTGTACAATTCCAACAACCTGTCCGAATTCAAGCAGCTTTCCCCCATTTTGTACAAAGCGCTTGTGGAGAGGGAAATCGAAACAATCCTTGTAACAAGAATTGAAATCAGTCACCGTTTTTTCGGTTATCTGATGTGTGCGGAGCCCAGAACACTTCGCATCTGGCAACAGGATGAATTCGCGGTTCTGTTTTTCGCAAGCCAGCTGATTGCCGGCTATCTGTACGGGGAAGGACTGACGTTGTAATCGATGAAAAATCCGGTTCAGAACCGGCTTAGTCATATTTAAAAATCCATAATCACTTCAAAAACGGGCAGGAGGAACATCCCTCCTGCCCGATTGTTTTGTCAAAAAATACCGGTAAAAAGTGCAAACAAAAAGCCCCTTCCGGTCAGGAAAGGGACTTCATGTATCTGTCCATATCTTCTGCAATTTCTTTCGAGTAACGGACGGCATGTACTACCGTTTTCGCTCCGGTTACCACATCCCCTGATGCAAATACACCGGGCATTGTGGTTTCCCCTTTCTCGTTGGTTGCGAGATTTCCATGGTCATTTAATTTTAAGTCTTTGTCCCGGTTCACCAGCTTATCCTGCGGAATCTGGGAAATGGCAATGATGACCGAATCCGCCGGGAACAACTCGGCCGTATCTTCTTTCTGCTTCAGTTTTCCGTCCTCGTCTCTGTAAGTATCACAGAATACCGGTCCCTCATCGGTGATTCGAAGGGGTGCCTTATTGTACAGAAAACGTACCCCGTCAATGGTTGCATATCCGGCTTCTTCTCTGGAAGCGGATAAATGATCGTCTCTGGAAATAACCGTTACATAACGGGAACCGTGACGGATGGCTGTACGTGCCGCATCCATAGCCGCATTTCCCGCACCGATTACCGCAACACGTTCTCCGAGATCGTAGACATCCGGATTATTCAGATAGTTAATGGCATACTGCACATTTCCGAATGTCTCTCCCGGAATATTCAACCGTTTCGGTCTCCATGCACCGGTTCCGATAAAGACGGATTTATATCCGTCATCCAAAAGATCCTGAATGCTGACACTTCCTCCCACTCCGAAATTGGGGCGGAATAAAATGCCCATTTTCTTCATTTTTTCATAATAACGATCCAGATTTGTCTTCGGAAGCCGGAATTCCGGAATTCCGTAACGCATGATTCCGCCTATTTTATCTCTGGTTTCGAAGACGGTAATCTTATAGCCCTTCTGTGCCAAAAGAATGGCAATGGTAATACCGGCAGGCCCCGCTCCGATTACCGCCACCTTCATGTTGTTCGAAGGCATTTTCTTCTCTTCCAGTCTCTCAAAACAGGAATCGGAAATATAATTCTCGATTGCCGAAATATGTACGGGGGCTTCTTTGATTCCCCGTACGCAATGGCCTTCACACTGCTTTTCATGATTGCAGACTAAAGAGCAGATCATGGACAGCGGATTATTCTCATAAAGCATTTCCGCAGCCTGCAGAGTATCTCCCTCTTTGAGCATTCGAATCATGTCCGGAATTCTGGTCTGAATGGGGCAACCTGCCATACAGCGCGGATTCTTACACTGAAGACATCTGTTCGCTTCTTCCAAAACATGGACTGACATAATTTTTTCCTATCTCTGTACTCTTCCGGATGCATCTCCGCCTGCAAGTTTCTTAACTTCATCAACGGAAACCATATTGAAGTCTCCCTCGATGGAATGCTTTAAGCAGCTTGCTGCAACAGCAAATTCGATGGTACTCTGGGGATCGTAATTGTTAACACATGCATAAATCAAACCGCCGCCAAAGGAATCGCCGCCGCCTACACGGTCTACGATATGCATTTTGTAAGTTTTGGAGAAAAATGCTTCATTTCCGGTATAGAGCATTGCAGACCAGTTATTGTCATTTGCGGAAAGGGACTCTCTTAAGGTAATTGCAACTTTGGAGAAATGGAAGGTATCTGCCAGTTTCTTTGCTACTTCGATATAGCCTTCCTTGTTTACCTTACCGGTTGTTACATCGGTATCGCTTGCCTTGATTCCGAATACATCACTTGCATCCTCTTCGTTTGCAATGCAGACATCCACATACTGGCAAAGTTCTGTCATAACCTGTCCTGCTTTTTCCTTGCTCCAGAGTTTGTTACGATAGTTCAAATCGCAGCTTACGGTAATGTTTCTTTCTTTTGCAGCCTTGCATGCTTCGATGCAGATTTCAGCCACATTGTCGCCAAGGGCCGGAGTAATGCCGGTAAAATGGAACCATTCCACGCCTTCAAAAATTTTGTTCCAGTCAAAATCTTCCGATGTTGCAGTTGCAATGGAAGATCCCGCACGGTCATAAATAACCTTGGAAGGTCTCTGGCTTGCACCTTTCTCAAGATAATAAATACCAACTCTGTCACCGCCACGGGCAATAAAGGAAGTATCCACACCAAAGCGTCTTAAGGAGTTCACGCCTGCCTGTCCGATTTCATGCTTGGGAAGCTTTGTAACAAAAGCCGCATCCAATCCGTAATTTGCCAAAGATACCGCAACGTTTGCTTCTCCGCCGCCATAGGTTGCACCGTATTTCTCTGCCTGAACGAAACGATAATATCCTTCCGGAGCAAGACGAAGCATAATTTCACCAAATGTAACAATTTTTCCTGCCATAGTATTTTCCTCGCTGTTTTCTTTTCTGTTTTTTCTGTTTCCTGACTTTTTTCTGTTCTTACTGCTTTCTTTTTGTTTTACTGCTTTTTTTCTTCTTTACTGCTTTTTTCTTCTTTACTGCTTTTTTCTTCTTTACTGCTTTCTGTTCTGTTCTTTGCGCCTACTCTATTTCGTACAATAATTCTATTTCTGAACTCTTTTCTGAGCTCTATTTCTGAACTTTTTTCTAAGCTTACTTTTTCTGAAATTTTTTCTGTTCTGAATTTTTCGGTCCGGTTAGTTTGCAGGAAGAGAAATCTCCTGCAAACCCGGTTTCCTTCTTTAATCACTTAATTCAAATAATGTGGGTTTATTTATTGCAAAGATGAACCGCAAATCCGCCGATTTCGCCTTCCAGATAAACAACCGTCATTCTGCCGTCTGCATCGTATTTTGCAGTTTCCATGTTGAAAGTGTATCCTCTTCTACCGAGATGATATACCGCTCTGTCCACATTGGTGGTGGAAATTGCAATATGACCGCTTGCTCCCAGATAGGGCTTCTTCATAACTTCAATTAAACTTCCTGCAAAAATGGAGCTGTTTCCAACCTTCTTCTCGGCTCCCAGCAAATCACAGAACTTGTCTGCAACACCACCTGCCTCGTTTTCATCTGCCGCATTGATGCCGATATGTTTAATGCTGAAATCAAGCATGGTATCCACTGCTTCTTTGGTCATGGCTTCGATCTTGTCGAATGCCCCTGCCTTAATCAGATCGGACTTCACCATCCAGGTTCCGCCGCAGGCAATAATTTTCTTAAATCCTAAATATTCATTGATGTTCTTTGCGCTGATTCCGCCGGTAGGCATGAATTTCATCTGGGTATAGGGGGCGCTCATGGCCTTAATCATGGGAAGTCCGCCTGCTGCCTCTGCCGGGAAAAATTTAACAACTTCCAGTCCGCAGGCAATCGCCTGCTCCACATCCGAAGGATTTGCGCATCCCGGGGTTACGGGGATATTTTTGGAAACGCAGTACTTTACCACTTCAGGATTCAGTCCGGGACTTACGATAAATTTCGCTCCGGCACCAACCGCACGGTCAACCTGGTCCGTTGTAAGGACGGTTCCCGCACCCACCAGCATCTCGGGAAACTCACTTGCCATAATCCGGATTGCTTCTTCTGCAGCTGCGGTACGGAAGGTTACTTCCGCACAGGCAAGTCCGCCCTTGATCAATGCTTCTGCAAGAGGCTTCGCATCCTTTGCATCATCCAGTGCAATTACCGGTACAATTCCGATTCGATAAATCTGCTCTAATATTTCATTCATTCTGTTCACTCTTTCCTTTTTTCGGTTTACTAAATAGTTTCCAATCTGCCGCAATTAAGGCTGTTTTCCGATGTATGCCAAAATTCCGCCGTCCACATAGAGAATATGTCCGTTTACAAAATTCGATGCATCACTTGCAAGGAACAAAGCCGGTCCCTGCAGATCTTCCGGAGTTCCCCATCTTGCTGCGGGAGTTTTTGCAATAATAAAGCTGTCAAAAGGATGACGGGATCCGTCTGCCTGACGCTCTCTGAGGGGTGCAGTCTGAGGGGTTGCAATATAACCCGGTCCGATTCCGTTGCACTGAATGTTGTACTCACCGTACTCGGAGCAGATGTTTCTGGTTAACATTTTCAGTCCGCCCTTTGCTGCTGCATATGCACTTACGGTCTCACGTCCCAGTTCGCTCATCATGGAGCAGATGTTGATAATTTTTCCGTGTCCTTTTTCAATCATCGTGGGAATAAATGCCTTGGATACAATGAATGGAGCATTTAAGTCAACATCCACAACCTTGCGGAAGTCTTCCGCGCTCATCTCCGTCATGGGAATTCTTTTGATGATTCCCGCATTGTTTACAAGAATGTCAACGCCGCCGAATTTTTCCTTGATGTCAGCAGCCATTTTCTGTACTGCTTCTTCATCCGTTACGTCGCAAACATAACCGGTTGCATCGATTCCTTTTTCCTTGTAAGACTCGATTGCTTTGTTCTTCGTGTCTTCATCCAGGCAGTTGAAAATAATTTTTGCGCCTGCTGCCGCATAACTTTCCGCAATGGCAAAGCCGATTCCGTAAACCGCACCGGTGATCAGTGCAACTTTTCCTTCCAGTGAAAACTGTTTTAACATATCCATTTTTGAACTCTCCTTTTATCTTAAGTCTTTGTTTGCAATGTTATCCATATCGTCAAAATCCTGATTCTCTCCGACCATACCCCAGATAAAGGTATAATTTCTGGAACCGCATCCGGAGTGGATGGACCAGCTGGGAGAAATTACTGCCTGTTCGTTATGCATGATAATGTGACGGGTTTCGGTAGGCTCTCCCATGAAATGCATGACGAAACTGTCCTCGGGAATTTCAAAGTAAAGATATACTTCCATACGACGGTCATGGGTGTGGGAAGGCATTGTATTCCATACACTTCCGGGTTCCAAATGGGTCATTCCCATTTCCAGCTGACAGCTTTCCACCTGACCGGGAAGAATATATTTGCAGATGGTTCTGTGGTTAGAATCCTCTAAAGTTCCCAGTTCCACCTTGTTTTTGTCCGATACAATGACCACGCCCTCTTCCGGGGTTCCCTCGGGTTTGATTAAAACCGTGGGATAAGTGGTATGTGCAGGAGCGGAGTTAATATAGAACTTTGCAGGCTTCGATGCATCATCGCTTGCAAAAAGAATATCCTTTGCGCCCATTCCGATATACATTCCTTCCCTGTGGGCTACTTTGTACACCTTTCCGTCGATGGTAATCGTTCCGGCACCGCCGATATTGATGACACCCATCTCTCTTCTTTCCAGGAAGTACTTCGCACGGAGTTCGTCTCCTGCTTCCAGTTTTAATTCCTTGGAAACCGGCATCGCGGATCCGGTAATAATTCTGTCAATATGGCTGTATACCAGATAAATCTCATCCTCGTAAAATACCTTTTCAATGAGGAATTCCTCTCTGAGTCTTGTTGTGTCGTAGTACTTTACATCCTTCGGTGATGCTGCGGTTCTTAATTCCATTTCTGATAAACCTCCTTTAGTTTTTCTGTTTATTCTGTTCTTACTGTTTCTATTCTGTTCTTACTGTTTTAATTCTGTTCTTACTGTTTTAATTCTGTTCTTAATTCTTACTGCTTCAAATACTACTGCTTTATTTCATCCTCGGAGAACGGTTCCCACTCTCCGTCCTTTTCGTATAGTTTCGCTTCTTCTTCTGTCAAAATCTTTGCAAAAGAAACTCTGTTTTTATCCGCTCCCGGACCGTAGGATCCGCATTCTGCGAAGAAACAGTTTTCGGCGGCTTCCTTTTTGTTCCAGTCGTGGAATCCTTCCGTTTTGATGTGATCATCCATCCTGCAGTTTACGAAAACACACTTTGCAAAGTCCCTCCAGGGTCTTGCCAGATAGACACTGTTCTTCGGAAGATTGTCCGATTCAAATGTACAGTCCTTAAAAAGAAAACCTGTTTTTTCTTCTTCATATGTGGACGGAGCACAGACATACCCAAGGGTATTCATTTCTCCGTTTTCAAACAGTCGAAGCAGTTCCGGCTCGCTTTTGCTTATGATTCGGCATTTTTCAAAAGCTGCAACTCCGCTGCCGAAGATAAAATCCACATCTCCCCGGATTTCGCATTCCGTAAAAGAATGTCTGGTTCTGACTCTGGGAAGAAGTTCCCCTGGTCCCGCAAATCCGTTGGGGACGCGTTCCTTTTTCGGAAGAGGTCCGACAAACAGGGTATCCTGGGCTCCCGATATCCGGCATTTTTCTGCCCGGAAACAGTCTCCGTTCGAATAGAGCGCAACGGCCTGTTTGGCTTTCTTTCTCGGTCCTGCCGAGTTTCTTACCTCAAGATTTTTTAAAATCACTTCCGGTGCATTGACAAACATGGTATAGGACCGAAAGGTTCCTCTGCGTTCTCCGTTTTCCAGTATTTCCGAAGCAGCGAAGTCCATCTCCACACAGGTTTTGTCCATTCCCTCTCCTTCGAGGATCAGCCTTGGTGTATGAATTTCCACCCGCTCTTTGTATGTTCCGGAAGGAATAATGATTCTTGCCCATTCGGAAGGCTCTTTTTTCAGAGCATCTATGGTTTTTTGTATGGATTCTTTCACGATTGTCGTAACCATATTACAACCCGCCTGCCAACTCAAACTGTTCTTCTATCAGTTTTCTGGAATCTTCTGCCGTATCCGGCGTTGTATTTTCAAGCGTAGCATGAATGAAAGGTTTTTCCCGGGCAATGAATTTCATGATCTCTTCATATTCCATCATTCCCTTTCCTGCACCCACACTGACAAGTTCTTTGTCTTTTACGATAAAATCCTTAATATGCACTACCGCAACCTCTTCATGCAGTTCCTCAATGGCCCTCCAGATGACCTCTCTGCGATTCTCGTAATTGTCGTAATCCAACAGATTGACCGGATCGAGAATAATGCGAAGATTGGGGGATGCAATGCTATTTAACACTTCCCTTGCCCTGATTTCATCATACACAATGTGCTTGGCCACCGGTTCGATTGCCACCAAAACTCCCATGTTTTCCGCATATTCCACAACCGGTTCCAGGCCCCGGATAAAGGAATCGAGCGCTTCCTTACTTCTGCAGGCCGGTTCATAGCGATACGCCTCATTGGGTGCTCCGGTTTCGGTTCCCACCACACCGCTTCCGAGAATGGATGCGAAACGAATGTTGGCCTTGTATTTTTCCTGTATCTGCGAAAGTTTCTCCGGATTGGGATTTGCCAGATTTAAGTAGCATCCCAGTACGGCGATGTCCAATTGATTCTCTGCAAACAGATTCTTTAAATACATGGCATATCCCGGTGTCAGGGAAGAAATGCTGCTGTATTTCGGGTCATCAAACAATTTGGAAAGTGCAATGTGTGCACAGGTAAAACCCTGATTATGAACCGTTTTCAGTCTCTCCTCAAGCGGTGCTTTGGCTGAATCATGAAGTCGTATTCCGATTCTCATTCTCTCTCCGAACTTTATTTTCTGATTAACTCGTCCACCTGTTCAAAGACTGCATCTTCTCCCTCGCAACCTTCGATCCGGACATTCATCATTTCAAATTTCTTTACGTTTCTTGCATAAATTCCTTTTTTGCAACAGGGCCCTACCCCTGAGGACATAATCGGAACATCCGGTTTGTCGGCATTTGCATCAAAGGAAATATGGATGTCTTCCAGCCTGATTTCTTCGATTTTTTCTTCCGGAAGTCCGTCGCAGTACATGGCAGCCACGCTGCAATCCTTTGCTTCGATATTCTTAAAATACAGTCTTCCGATTTTCGGTGTATTGTCATCCACGGGATAAGCTTCCCTGCTTTGTACATATTCCGTTTTTCCGTCCGGATCGCAGAAGTAAAAACTGTTTACGGTAAAGGGTGTTTTCACTTTTTCCATCCGGATATTCTGAAAAATGATTTCGTCCAAAACGGAGTCCTTGCCTCGACCACGTCTTGTCTTAATTCTCAGGCCCCTGTCGGTGTTACGAAAGAAACAGTCTTTCACCAGCAGGTCTTTCACTCCCCCTGCAATCTCGCTTCCTAATGTTACAGCTCCGTGACCGTCTTCCATCAGGCATCTGGATATTACGATTTTTTCACTGGGGCGGCCGCATTTTCTTGCCATAAAGATTTTTCCGGATTTTACGGCGATGCAATCATCTCCGAGAGAAAATCGAACCCCTGAAATTTCCACGTCCCTGCAGGATTCCGGATCGATTCCGTCGGTATTCGGCGAATCCTTCGGATTCGTCAAATTCAGTGCAAAAAGCTTAATTCCTTCACAGTAAAAAGGATGTATGGTCCAGCACGGAGAATTCATTACGGTGATTCCCGCAAGTGTCACATTCTTACAATCTTTGAGAAATACGGTTCTGGGTCTGTAGGCGGTACGCATTTTCTTCGGCTCAAACCACCAGTCTTCCTTCGTGGCATTTCCGTTAACGCATCCTTCTCCGTATATATGAACATCTTCCACTTCCAGGCCGCAGATGATTCCGGCAAACATGGGTCTCGGATTTCCTTCCCAGGTTCCCAGATAATATTCCTCTTTTTCATCATAGGTTTGAATCTCGCCGGGAAAATGGGGATGCAGTTCCCGATCCCTGACGGAAAGGATTTCCGCATCTTTCTGAAGTTCCAGATTCAGACCGCTTTTCAGAAAAATATTGGTAATGCAATACTTCCCTGCCGGAAGAAGAACCCTGCCGTCTTTGGGGCATGCCATAATTGCTGCCTGAATGAAAACGGTATCGTCATGCACTCCGTCTCCGAAGGCCCCCAGCGATTTGACGTTTAAGGTGATGCTTTCCTTCTTTGTGGTAAAACGTACGCCTTCCACCAAATCTCCCGATTCTTTTTCCAAACGGATTTCATACTCCGTTTCCGGTTTTAAGCCGGAAATGTAATTCAGTGCTTTGTTTGTGGAAATCCGTTCCTGCCCGCCGACTTTGATGACGTAGGATTCTTTGGTGTAATAATCCCCGCCGTCGTCGATTTCAAGAACTGCATATCTTGCTGTTACATCCCGTAATTTAATGCTCATACTCTTCCTCATTGATTTGCCTGAAGATACTGTGCGAATGCCATGAAGAAACATCCAACGCCCTTGGGATCATCTTCCACAACAGGCTCGGAAAGGTAATATTCCACCGATCCGTCTCTTCTTTCGTTGTCTGCAGGTCCCAGACCGGAAACCGATACAATTCCGCCTAAGTGGTATCCGCCGTCATGTTCCTTCAGCATATTTTCCATCAGACCTTCCATGATTTTGTTGCCGATGGGGAGATATTTTTCTTCCAGAAGAATTCCCATGTTGACCGCTTTCAGTACCGCATAGGCAACCATGGAACTTCCGGAGGTTTCCAGGTAATTTCCTTTTACATCCGGTCTGTCGATTACGTCATAGAAAAGTCCGGTTTTTTCATCCATATACTGCAAAATGCCCTGAATCATCTCTCTGAAAATATCCACCATGGCATGATATTTTTCATAAATATCGCTGTCCATATGATCAATAACATCGATGATTGCCATCAGATACCAGCCCATGCTGCGAAGCCAGAAGTTTTTGGAACACCCCGTCTCTTTATCCGCCCAGAAAATGCTCTTTGACTCGTCATATCCGTGATAGCAAAGCATCTTCTCTTTATTCAGCATAAGTTTCTGGACATTTTCAAACTGGGATACGATGTCGGCATACTGTTCCCTTCCGTCGAATTTCGTTTCATATTCCATGTAGAAGGGCTGGGCCATATAAAGGCCGTCCAGCCAGATCTGATCGGGATAAATTTTCTTATGGAAAAAATTGCCGCACTTGCATCTTGGCTGGGTACGAACCTGATCCATAATCTGTTCGATGGCACCCTTGTATTTTTCTTCTTTGGTATACTCGTATACTGCGAAAAGGCATTTGCCCGCATTCACGCTGTCGATGTTGTATTTTCCCTCTTCGTAGTTGGTAATCCGGCCTTCCTCGCTGATGCATCCGCTTAAATAGCGAATCAAAAACTGCATGTATTTTTCATCGCCGGTATACTCATAAAAATCCCTCGCAGCCTTTAACGTGCATCCGTCTTCGTAATTCCAGTATTTCTTGTAATTCTTGTAATCCGCTAAATACTCCTCCAGATACCGAAATGCCTTCTCCTTATTTTCCATTCTAATCCCTTTCTCCTTTAAAGTGTTACTCCCTGTTTAAAAATTGCCATGTCATAAAATCCTGCGGCTTCACTCTTTACCTGCTCACCGCTTGCCACATCCAAAACTTTTTCAAACAGACGGTCCGCAAGTGTATTTAAATCCGGTCCGCCTTCTTCCAGAAGCTCTCCGGCATTAAAATCGATCCAGTTCGATTTTCTTCCCGCAATCACGGAATTGCTGGAGATTTTCATGGTGGGAACCGGTGATGCAAAGGGCGTTCCCCGTCCTGTTGTAAAAAGTACAATCTGTGCACCTGCCGCTGCCAGTCCGGTTGCCGCTACCAGATCGTTTCCGGGAGCGGATAAAAGATTGAGTCCCGGAGTTTTCACCGTCTCGCCGTATTTCAAAACATCCACCACGGCACTGCTGCCGGATTTCTGTGTACAGCCGTTGGACTTATCTTCCAGTGTGGAGATTCCGCCTGCTTTGTTTCCGGGAGAAGGATTCTCGTAAATGGTCTGGTTGTGACTCTTAAAATACTGTTTAAAATCATTAATCAGATTCACGGTCTTGGAAAATACTTCCTCGTTCACACAGCGGTTCATCAGAATTTCTTCCGCGCCGAACATTTCGGGAACTTCCGTCAAAATCGTGCTGCCCCCTGCAGATACCAGCAGGTCCGAGAATTTCCCCACAAGGGGATTTGCCGTAATTCCGGAGAATCCGTCGCTTCCACCGCATTTTAATCCAACCACCAGCTTGGAAGCATCCATGGAAACTCTCTTTTCGTCCTTACAGCGCTCAATCAGTTTTTTCACCCGTTCCACGCCTTCGCCGATTTCATCTTCGTATTCCTGGGCCACAAGAAATTCCACTCTTGTTTCGTCGTACTCTCCCAAATATCCTTTTAAAACATCAATATTGCTGTTCTCGCATCCCAGTCCCAGAACCAGGACTCCGCCTGCATTGGGATGATTGATTAAATTGGCAAGAATCTGTCTGGTATGCTCCTGATCCTCTCCCATCTGGGAACATCCGTAAGGATGGCGAAACGCAATTACATTTTCCACGCTGCCTTCCGCAAAAGAAGCACTTTCCCGTTCAATGGCTTTCGCCACATCGTTGACACAACCTACGGTGGGGATGATCCAGATATCATTCCGGATTCCGGCTTTGCCGTTCTTTCTTTCATATCCCATAAAGGTGGCACTTTTCTTTTCCGTGGCGGGAATTTCAACCGGACTATAACTGTAGTTCAATAAATCTCCCAATCCGGTTTTCATATTGTGGGTATGGACATGGCTGCCGGCTTTTATTTCCATAGTGGCTACGCCGATGGCATTTCCGTATTTGATTACTTTCTCACCTGACGCAATGTCTTTTAGTGCAACCTTGTGTCCTGCCGGAACAGCCTCCTTTGTGACCAGTGAAAAATCTTCGGCGGAGATTTCACATCCCGCTTCCAGATTTTCCAGTGCCACAGCCACATTGTCCAATGCATTAATTCTGATAATCTTCATAGTTTTCTCTGATTCGAAATTGTTTTTTGAATGATCTGTTTATTTGTTTTCGAATGATCTGTTTATTTGTTTTCGAATGGTCTGATTTGTTTGCTTTCGAATACTCTTATTGATTTGTTTTTCGATTTTTTCGATTTCTTTCGATTTCTTTCCTGCGTTAACGCTTCTTACTGAAGGTTCTTGCGAAGCGCTTCTCTCATGCCTAAAGTTCTGATGTCGTTAAGATCGGATGCCACCGCATCTTTTAACCCTTCTACCTTTGTTAAGTCTTCTCCGAAGAAATCTTCTGAGGAAAGAAATGCTTCCGTAAAGGTTTCTGCATCTTTTCCGGAATTTTCTTTAAAGAACTCAAGCACCGCCGCATCATCCATGATACGATATTCTTCTCCGTTTCTGTTTCCGATTAAAGCACCGTCCTTCATTTCCTTTCCGGTGTAGAATGCCATCAGTGCAGCAATGGAAAACGCAAGATGTTTCGGAAGTTTTCCTTCCCTTTTTACATATTCCAAAAGGCTGGGCATGCATCTTGCTCTCCATTTGGAAACCGAATTTAAGGAAATGGATAAAAGTGCATGTTTTACATAAGGGTTGCGGAAACGAGTCATTACGGCATCCGCAAAATCTTCCAGATCCTTCTTCGGCAAATCCAGGGTCGGAATAATCTCTCCGTAAACGGTTTCTTTGATGAAGGAAAGAACGTCTTCATCTTCCATTGACTGCAATACAATATCGTTTCCGCATAAATAGGATGCCAGTACGAAAGAAGTATGGGCACCGTTTAAGATGCGGACTTTTCTCTGTTTGTAAGGTTTCTGATTATCCGTATAGATTACGGGAAGTCCTGCTTTGTCCAAAGGGAACTCTCCGCTGATATCCTTCGGGCATTCGATCACCCAAAGTGCAAAGGGCTCGCCCGTTACAATGAGTTCATCCCGATAGCCCCATTCCTGCCAGAGGGATTCGTCTTCTCCTTTGGGATAGCCGGTTACAATCCGGTCTACCAATGTGGAGCAGAAAATGCAGCAGTCGTTCACCCATTTTTTGAATTCGTCTCCCAAGTTCCAGTTATCTATCTGTGCGTTGACGCACTCCTTTAAATGAATTCCGTTGTCATCAATCAGTTCGACGGGAAGCATTACAAGGCCTTTATCCGGAGCACCTTTGAAAAATTCAAAACGCTCAAATAAGAACTTAGTCAGCTTCCCGGGGAAAGTGTGAGGAGGAATGTAGTCGAACCGATCGTTTGCGTCATATACGATTCCGGCTTCCGTTGTATTGGAAACGATAAAACGCAGTGTATCAAGACGTGCATACGCACTGTATTTCTCATATTCATTGATTGCATCCGCCGTATCTTCCACGCTGGTAATCACTCTGTTCTTTACTTCCGCTTTTCCGTCCGTGATTCCGCGAAGAGATACCGTATAGAAACAATCCTGCTTTTTAAACCGCTCTAAGGATCCGAACTCAATCGGCTTTACAAGCACGATATTTCCGTCGAACTCTCCTTTTTCATTTGCAATATCTATCATGTAGTCCACAAATCCGCGAAGGAAGTTTCCTTCACCAAACTGAAGTACTTTTACGGGACGTTCTTTTCTGTTAACGCTTTTAGATGATATTAATTCCATTTCTTTCTCCTGTTCTTTTCTGCTCAAAGATTCACTTTATCTATCTTTTTTTGTTTCAATTCTTTTCACAAGTATCATTTTTGTGAAAGCGCTTACATATTCATATCTTACTTCATCTTCTTTTTTTCGTCAATATCTGGCATGCTCATTTTTCCTTGTATTTTCGCATAAAATATTCATCTTTTTTTCGTCAATTTTTTCCTTGCCTATTTTCCATGCCGAGAATATAATATGGTTGTATCTATGTAAATCCTTTCATGATTTTTACAATTTTTGAAACAAGCCGAATCGCAATAGTAGTTTCGATATTACTGCATATAGAAACCATCCGAATTGTAAAAACAGTTTCGATATTACTGCATATAGAAACCATCCGAATTGTAAAAACAGATTCGATTTACTACATAATAGAAACAAGCGAATTGTAAAACAGTTTCAATTTACTTCGTCACAATATAGATGTTTCGGAAAAAATCCGATTCTTCATATTTTTATGAAAAAGGGGAATTGCAATGACTATTTATGACATCTCGCAGAAGGCCGGAGTTTCCATTGCTACCGTATCCAGAGTGTTAAACGGAAACGCCAACGTCAGTGAAAAGACCAGGAAAAAGGTTATGGACGTGATCGAGAAATACGATTATGCTCCGAATGTTTTTGCAAGAGGTCTCGGCCTGGATTCCATGAACTGTGTAGGAATCCTGTGTGCGGATTCATCCGATATTTATCTTGCAAAAGCAGTTTACTATATCGAGCAGGGGCTTCGCGCCAACGGATACAATGCTCTACTTGCCTGTACGGGCTATGATTTGGAAAACAGAAAGAAATCCCTGAACATGATTTTAAACCAGCGGGTTGACTGTGTTATTTTAGTCGGTTCTTCTTTCTTAGAGCAGAATGACACGGATAACAGTTACATTCGTGAAGCAGCTGCCAAAATGCCGGTGATGCTACTGAATGCGGATTTCGACTCCGAGAATGTATACTGTGTGCTCTGTGATGATTTCAAATCCACCATGGATGCCACTCTTTGGCTGATGGATCACAAGCACAAAAAAATCCTTTATTTATATAATTCCAATTCCTATTCCGCCATTCGCAAACTTTCCGGATACCGTTCCGCTATTTTGATGAAGGAACAGACCCTGGATAAGAATTACGAATTATTCTATTCCGGAAGCAGGGATGACATTGATGGCGTAAGGGAACTTCTTTTAGAAGCCAGAAAAAAAGGACTGGAATTTGATGCCGTTTTATGCGCAGACGATTCTCTCGCAAGCGGAGTAATCAAGTATGCAAAAGCTGCGAAACTTTCCATTCCGAAGGATTTATCCGTCATCGGATATAACAATTCCATTCTTACCATTACCTGCGAACCGGAATTATCCAGTGTGGACAACCACCTGCAGGATCAATGCGAACAATTGGTTAAATCCTGTGTACAGATTTTAAGCGGCGAAGAAACACCGAGAAAAGTCATTTTCTCCGGCGAATTGGTCGAACGCTCCACAACCTGACAGATCAAAGAATAAAAAATGTATTCATAAGAACCGCTCCGGACAGGATTTACGGTTTCTGAGAAAGGAGAAGAAAAAAGAAAATGAAGAGTTTTATGGACGAAGATTTTTTGTTAAACACGCCCACTGCATCGAAATTATTTCATAATTATGCAGAAAGCACTCCGGTATTGGATTATCACTGTCATATCAATCCGGAAGAAATTGCAAAAGATCGCCGCTTCGAAAATATTACCCAGGTCTGGCTGGGAGGCGATCACTATAAATGGCGCTTTATGCGTTCCTGCGGTGTAGATGAGAAATACATCACCGGAGACGCTTCCGATCATGACAAATTCATCAAATGGGCCGAGTGTCTCGGACATGCCATCGGCAATCCTTTGTATCACTGGAGCCATTTGGAATTACAAAGATATTTCGGCATTACGAAACCTTTAAACAAAAACAGTGCGGAGGAAATCTGGAATCTCTGTAACCAGCGTCTTGCAGATCCTTCCATGAGCGTCCGCAATCTGATTCGTAAATCCAATGTAACTTTAATTTGTACCACGGACGATCCCGTTGACGATTTGAGATGGCATCAGGTAATCAAAGAGGATGCCTCCTTTGAAGTAAAGGTTCTTCCCGCATGGCGTCCGGACAAGGCAATGAACATCGAAAAGCCGGAATATCCGGACTATCTGGAAAAACTTTCAAACGTATCCGGCATCAAAATTCAGTCCTTCGAGGATCTTTGCAAAGCCCTTACCATCCGCATGGATTTCTTTGCATCCATGGGATGTTCGGTTTCCGATCATGCACTGGAATATGTAATGTATGCTCCTGCATCCGCAGAAGAACTTGAAACCATTTTTTCAAACCGTCTGGCAGGAAACATTCCTTCCAAGGATGAAGAATTGAAATTCAAAACAGCGTTTATGCTTTATGTCGGAAAAGAATATGCAAAAAGAAACTGGGTAATGCAGCTTCATTACGGTTGCAAGCGCGACAACAACGATTTGATGTACCGCGCTCTCGGACCCGATACCGGATATGACTGCATTAACAATTATGCACCTTCCGCTCAGATGGCAGATTTCCTGAATGCTCTGAACAAAGACGGAAATCTTCCGAAGACCATTTTGTACAGCTTAAATCCCAATGACAACGAAGCCATCGGCACCATTCTCGGATGTTTCCAGAATTCCGATGCTGTCGGAAAAATCCAGCAGGGCAGCGCATGGTGGTTCAACGATCACAAGATCGGCATGCAGAATCAAATGCTCTCCTTGGCAAACCTCGGAAATCTTTCCGGCTTTGTGGGAATGTTAACGGATTCCAGAAGCTTCCTGTCCTATACCAGACATGAATATTTCCGCAGAATCCTTTGTAATCTTTTGGGCGACTTTGTTGAAAACGGAGAATTTCCCAATGACGAAGAAGTCTTAAAAGAAATCGTGAAAGGCATTTCTTATAACAATGCCGTAAACTACTTTGCTTTCAATTTACCTACTTCATAATCCAAATTCCCCTTACTTTAAAGAGGCATCTTCTGTATCATGCAGAAAATGCCTCTTTTCTTTGTACTCTCTTTTCTTTAGAAATCTTTTTTTGAAAAACTTCTTTTGAATCCGGCGCATTCAAGTTGTTTTTTTAACTGAAAATTTCTTAAACTATCTAAATCCTCTTCCTCTTCCAATACCCTGTTAAATACACAATCACCAATACCATGGGTGCCAGCGCATTGGAAACCACCACCGCATACCAGATACTCTCCACTCCCATATGAAGCAGTTTTTCGCATACAAACAAAGTTGCAAACCGGAAAATCCATAGCCTGGCCACATCCACTGCCATGGTCACCTCCGTATGCCCGCAGCCCTGGAAGAAGCCCATGGTGGGATTATGAATTCCGTTAAAGAAGCACCAGAAGGCGAGTATGGAAAGATACTGCGCAGCCAGTACCGCCACTTCTTCTTCCTTGGCAAAAATGGAGACAATCGCCATGCTTATTGCATCTCTTGAAAGGATAAATCCACTCACAATCAAAAACAGTACAATGCCGAACATTGCCATTTTATAGGCTTTTTGCGCTCTCTTCACCTGACCGGCGCCCATATTCTGACTGACAATGGTAGCTACTGCGGAACCGATTCCGTTACAGGGAAGAGAAATGAGACCGTTGATTTTATTTCCCACTCCGTATGCCGCCATTGCCTGTTCCCCGTATTCCAAAACATTTTTCGTCAAAAGCAGAAACGCAAACTGTGTCACACTTCCGCCGATGGCACTGGGCAGGCCGATTACCACAATATCATGAAGTTTCGATTTTTCAAATTTCAGATTTCGTAAATCAATATGCACGTCATTTTTCCGGTTATGCAAAAGAATCACCGCAATCACTGCCGGAACCGCTTTTGCAAAAACCGTGGCCAGTGCCGCTCCTGCCGCCCCAAGGGGAAATACTACCATAAGGAGGGGATCCGCAACCATATTGATACAGATGCCCAATAAATTCAGCAGCATGGGACGAACCGCATCTCCCTTGGCCTGATGAATGGCCTGAAACATATTCACCGCAAACAAAAATGGCATATCCAGAATTACCAGCCGGATGTAAACCGTTGCCACATTCGCAACATCCCCTTCTGCCCCAAGGCCCCTTACAATCATTCCTCCAAGGAGAAAAATAATGAGGGAACAGGAAAATGCAAAAATCATAGCGGAGGCAAAAACCTGGTTTGCCATGGATTTGGCTTCCTCCGTTTTTCCAGCACCGATATATCTGGCAATGAGCACGGATCCTGCCACGGTAAGACCGCTGCCGAAATTCACGATGACATTCTGCACCGGTGTAATCAGATTAATTCCTGCAAGTTCCGTTGTTCCAAGCCTCCCCAGCCAGTAGGTATCCGTCAGATTGTACATGGTCTGAATAAAGCTGTTTACCATGACCGGAACCGCCAGGGCAAGAATCGCCTTGACCAGACTCCCGGACAGAATTTCCTGTGTTGTTTTTTGACTGATTTTTTTACTGCTCATAATTCTAACTTTTACCGCTTACTGCAAATACAAACGCAAATACACATATCCGCCAATACACATATTCCGCAAATACTCTTTTTCCGCAAATACTCTTATCAAATATTTACAGATTATACCCTCTTTTGAAATATAACAATCTGTAGAATATACAAAAGCCCGGAACAACGTATTTCTGTCCCGAGCCCCCGTATTGTTTTGGTATGTTTATTGATTCGTGGGTTTACAATATAATCTGCTTATGCCGTCCCATTCTTCCCGGATTAATTCGGCATAAATTCCGCCTAAATCCTTCAGACCTTTTGCAATCATTCCGGCAAAAATCACAGCTCCCGGATATTGCAGATGCGTATTGTCCGTTTGAAGGCCGTCGGGTTTGTAGGGATAAATACCGGCAGGAACGTGCATATACCAGCTCTCGGTAATCGAAGCTCCCGCTTCTTCCAATGCCGCCCTGGATGCCAGATACAAATCCACCAGGGGAACATTCAGTTCCTGCGCCGCCTCTTTCATGGCGCTTACGTACTCTCCATGATTTCCGGGTCCCAGCACATGCTCGCTTTCATAGCATCTTCTTTCAAGAGAAGTGATGAAAACCGGATATGCACCTGCTTCCCGGGCCACATTCACATAGAGATATAAATTATCTTTATAATCCTCAAAAGGCTTGGTGAAACGTGCCGAATCACTTTCTTTTTCATCATTATGTCCGAACTGGATAAAGAGAAAATCTCCTTTTCCGATTTCGCTTTTGATTTTGGAAAGTCTGCCGTCAGTAATAAAACTTTTGGTAGATCTTCCGTTTTTTGCATAATTTACAATTTCCACATCACGCTTTAAATAAAGCGGTAAGGTTTGTCCCATCCCTGTTTGCGGATATGTTTCGATTCCGTTAAACTGAACCGTGGAATCAGATGCCCAATATATCTTTGACATATTACTCCTTTACTGCACCGATATTAACACCCTGTACAAAGTACTTCTGAAGGAAAGGATACAGGATCATGAAAGGCAGGATTGCCGATACGATTCCGGCGTTATATAAGGTTGACTGGGATACATTGTACTGTGTGGTAGGTGTATCACCGTCCATGACCATGTTTCTTAACTTATACTGGAAGTTAACCTGATCCGGATCCGTAATGTAAATCTTTACCGTGGAGTAATCGTTCCAAACCGTAACGGCGTACATCAAACCGATGGATGCAAGTGCTGCCTTGGAAAGGGGAAGCACGATTTTTAAGAAAATTCCCATTGCGGAGCATCCGTCAATTTTTGCTGCTTCATGCAAAGACTTCGGAATTCCTTCAAAGAAGTTCTTCATCAAAATGATGTTATAAACATTTACTGCATGCTTTACTACCAGAATCCACATGGAGTTTACCAGATGGAGTTTCTTCATTACCAGGTACTCAGGAATCATACCACCGGAGAAAATCATGGTAAAGAGAAGGAAATATGCAATTACGCTTCTGCCCTTTAAGTCTTCCTGGGAAAGAACATATCCTCCCAGTGTGGAGACTGCAAGACCTGCAAGAGTACCGCCCAATGTAGTAACTACGGAATTGATGAAAGGACGATACAATGCTTTCGTTCCGATGATGGTCTTATATCCGTCTAAGGTAAACTTGGTGGGGAACAGTTTAAACTGATACACACCTACCTGGTTAAAGGAATCCACCAGAACTTTCCAGATCGGAACCATAATAACCAGTGCCAGAATAATGAATACCAGATAGTTGATAATGTCGAATAAACTGATTTTCGATTTTCTGGAGGAAATGGTATTGATTTTTGTTTTATTGGGTTTTCTTTCTTCTTCGTTCTTCGAAGCTGTTTTGTTCTTATCTTCTGCCATTTTTATTTCCTCCCTTCCTTACAGAATTCCGCGACCGCGGATCTTTTTACTTGCCCAGTTGCAAAGGATTACCAGGCCGCCGCCTACCAGTGACTTAAAGAGGCCGACTGCCGTTGTATATCCGTAGTTCGGAAGGGCGATGGTAAAGGTCTGTCTGTAAATGTATGTGGAGATAACATCCGATACATCATATACTGCAGAGTTATATAATACGAATACGGATTCGAACATATTCATAACTTTTGCAAGGTTCAGAATCAAAACGATAATGATGGTCTGTGCCAATGCAGGTACGGTTACATGAAGAATGCTCTGCATTCTGGTTGCACCGTCGATTTGCGCTGCTTCATATAATTCCGGGTTGATTCCGGATAAGGTTGCCAGGAAAATTACGGTACCCCATCCTGTTTCCTTCCAGATATTGATCAGGAAGAAAATCGGTCGCCACCATGCTTTGTTTGCCAGGAAATAAATTCCCGATCCGTTGGGATCGATAATGTTTAAATCCTTTAATATACCGTTGATCATACCGGTTGATGAAGGGCTTAACATTAAGGAGAAAATCGCTGCTACAACTGCCCATGACATAAAGTGAGGGAGATAAATCAATGTCTGTAGGGTTTTCTTTGCCCAGAGCAAACGCATTTCATTTAAGAAAACCGAAACAATAACCGAAGTAAATGTGGTCAGCAACAGTTTCAGAATACTTAAAAACAGCGTGTTTCCAAAGGATGTCCAGAAAGCACCTGTGGAAAACATCTTCTGGAAGTTTGCAAGTCCAACCCACTTTGGAGCTCCTACCGGTTTGTAATCCATGAATGCAAATCGAATTCCCAGCATGGGCCAATAATAAAGCAGGATAACCAGCACAGCTACGGGAATGAACATTAAATAGAATCCTTTGTCATTCCAGATTTTCTTCCAGAATCTTCTTCGATTCTGTTTCTTCAAGACAGCAGCTGCTTCTTCTTCGTTACTTGCGCTTCCGGATCTGATGATTTCTTCTATCTGTTTCTTCCGGACCGTTTCATCAGTTTTTTTCTTGTTAATTTTTTCCGCCATACTGACACCCTTCCTCAATGATAGTTTTTGTTTTTCAAAAATTTTTATAGCTGATATACCGCGATATCCTTATATCTTCTAGAAAATTTCTTGATTTCCTTAATAAGTTGCCCCGGGATATACCCCGGGGCAACCGGTTAAGTTTTTACTGCTTCATTACGTATTCTTCTGTACGATTATTCTGCACTGTTTAATTCCTGAAGTGCCTGATCGATAATGGAACCTACGGTGTTCTTGTACTCTTCGATTGCTGCATCGATGTCGCCGCCTTCTACTACAACCTTGGAGATAACGGCGTTCTTTGCATCATTGATGGTACCTGCTTCGTTGGTAAGAGTATCGGATACAGGTGAAGGATGTGCATCCTTGCAATGGGATACGAAGAAAATGTTACCCTGTGCAGCAAGTTCGGAAGTGCTGGTGAAGTCTGCATATTCGCCTACAAGAGGAGCAATTACAAGTGCAGGGTCCATTGCGTTCTTCTTCCAAAGGGTATTCTCATCGTTAGGAGACTGTTTTAAGTGGAACTCGCCTTCTGCATATTCATATGCTTTCTCAAGGCTCTTTCCGCTGTCATCGGTCTTGCCCTTGTTCAATACGAAGGACTCAGCCTTGGTGGACCAGTGAACATCTTCTGCGCCGTATGTCCAAAGTACCTGAATTCTTCCGCCGTCTAACATGGTATCAATGAAGGTATCGAATATAGCCTGCTCACGAGAATTGTCTCCGTCACCGTCATCAATGATAACCCAAACGGGAGCTTCACGGTTGATGTAAGCACCAACTTCAGAGATGGGCTCAAGCATTACAAGTTCGCTGTCAACTTCGTTCTTAACCAGGTTATCGGTAAGGGTCTGATACCAGGTTCCTGCCCAGTATGCGAAGGCTCCTGAAGAACCTGCCTGATCGTTGGAGAAGAATTTCTCACGTGCGGTCTTGGTGGAATCCGTCAAAGCTGCGGGATCGATTACGCCGTCCTTGTATGCGGTCTGAAGTCTTTCAAGAGCCTTCTTGGTTGCATCTTCCTGGAAACCGTCAACCCACTCGCCGCTCTCGTTCTGATAGATTGCGGGATATGCATCCTGCCAGAACTCAGGAAGGTAGTTGATGTAAGGAGCTTCATCGGTCTTTAAGAATCCTGCTGCATCAGTTCCGTAAGTATCCTTCTTTCCGTTTCCGTCAGGATCTTCGTTGGTGAACTTAAGAAGCATGTTGTAATAATCATCATAAGTCTTGATATCGGAAGCTTTTAATCCGACTGCATCCAGCCATGCCTGTTTTACGTAAGTTACGCATCCGTTTCCGTATGCAGGAGAGAATCCGTAGAGTTTACCGTTTCTCTTTAAGTTTTCATTAATTTCAGGCTTCTCAATTCTGCTCTGGAACTCTGCATTGTCATATGCAGCGGTCATGTCCCAGAGAAGTCCGGTATTTGCATACTGTGCAAACATGGAAGCGGGCATGATCATTACGTCGGGATAATCGCCACCTGCGAAAAGACGTCCAACTGCATCGGTATATCCGGAGTGGTCTAACTGGCTGATATTCAATGTAATATCCTTGCCGAATTTCTCTTTGATTGCTTCTTCCCACTGTGATTTGAAAGCATCCTGTCCATTGTCAACCGTTGCGGTAAGGGTTCCGTCAACTACCATTGAAATGCTGGTAAGATCATATTCGCCGGCTTCAACAACAGCCGTTTCCGATCCTACAGGTGCTCCGTTGCTTGCCACTTCTGAAGTAGCGGGTGTTCCGGAATTGCATGCTACCAGGCTGAATACCATACCTGTTGCAAGAAGAACTGATACTAATTTCTTTTTCATCTGTAATCCTCCTTTTAGTGAATACATAAATTGTTATGATATTTTTTTCAGAAATATGTAAGCGCTTTCACTCTTTATGTAAATAATATTCAATTCGAGTTGTTTTTACAAGGTTTTTTGCACAAAAAAAATTCACAAAATAAAATCGTTTTTATGTAAAAATATAACAAAAAGGGGGAATTTACTGTCCGGATCCGGACTCTTCAGATTCCTGTACATCGCCTTCCTGTGCGGGTTGCGAGAACTCTTCCACTTTTTTTATCAGCTTCTCGCAGGCATTTTTCATAATCCAGCCATGAAGGGCACATGCGCCTGTGAAACCGATTACAAAAAACAAAGGGAGCCAATTGAAAAACCAAATGCAAAGAAAAACGGTAACTCCAACAATGAGTACAACTATAAACAAAAAGGGAAAAGTGGTCAGCATTAAAATCAGTGAAGTTTTCAGTGTACTTCCGAAAGTCATGTCAAATCTTGCAATTACCGGATATACCGTAAGATTAAAGAATACAACTACACATGTAGAAAGAATAATCAGGATTTTATACAGCATCGGAACTTCGCTCCATCCCACCTGATATACCCAGCTGAAATCAAACAGAATAAATGCAACAAATACCAGTTGCATCAGGCCCATCAGGAAAGACATTTTAAAATTATCGCGAAAGGCACGGAAGAAGGATGAAAACACCTTCGGTGCTTCCTTTCTGTGAATCTTCATTGAAACATAGGATCCCGCAGTCAGGGCAGGTCCCGCTGTAAGAATGGGAAGGGAACAGATTACCGTCAAAAGGAAAATCACAAAAAAATCAAAGGCATTGCCCAAAAATCTCATTATAGGTCCGTCGATATCCAAAAATTTCATTGCTCTCTCCCTGTTTTCATTGACATCTTTCCGTGAAAGGATATCATCATATTATCTGTATTTCCGAAAAAAATCAATCCGGAGGTTTCCATGAATCATTCAAAAATGTATCCGAATCCCGTTCTTTACGGTGATTATTCCGATCCCGATGCGATTCGTGTAAAAGACGATTATTACATGATTTCTTCCAGTTTTACCAACACCCCGGGGATTCCCATTCTCCATTCCCGTGATTTGGTTCATTGGAGAGTTATTTCCTATGTTCTGGACAATCTCCCTGACGAATCTTACTTTAACGTGCGGCATGGATGCGGAGTCTGGGCTCCTTCCATTCGTTATCATAATGAAGAATTCTTTTGTTTCTTTCCCATGCCCGATGAAGGAATTTATGTCTGCAAGGCAAGCCATATTACCGGGCCATGGAGCACACCCGTATGTATGATGAAAGGATCCGGCTATATCGATCCCTGTCCCTTCTGGGATGAGGACGGAAACGCATATCTTGTTTTCGCCCTGGCAGGCTCCCGGGCCGGAAAGAAAAGTGTTCTTAATATTATTCCAATGTCTCCGGATGGTTCCTCCGTTTGTGGGGAAGTTCAGTGTGTCTATGACGGAAACAATACGGAAAACGAAACCATCGAAGGACCGAAATTATATAAAAGAAACAACTATTATTATATTTTTGCTCCCGCAGGCGGTGTCAAATGCGGACATCAGACGGTACTTCGAAGCCGCAGTATTTACGGTCCCTATGAATACCGGATTGTACTAAAACAGGGAAGCACCGATGTAAACGGACCTCACCAGGGCGCCTGGGTGGATACCCCTTCGGGAGAAAACTATTTTTTACATTTTCAGGATGTTTATGCAGGCGGACGAATCGTACATCTGCAACCCTTAATCTGGGAGGACGACTGGCCCATAATCGGAATTCGAAAAGGGAAGGAAACTTTCGGAGAACCGGCTGCCTGTGTCGGGAAACCAAAGGATGCGGACGAGACTTTCGAAGATGTAAAACCCCTGACTTCCGATGATTTTATGACCGGGTCTTTGTCCCTTCCCTGGCAGTGGAATGCAAATCATAAAGATGACTGGTATCGCTTCCTGCCGGAAGGCGGAATGCATTTAAAGGCTTTGAGTAATCCTTCTCTTCCGCTTTGCGATTTGCCGAATCTGCTTTTGCAAAAATGGCCCGCTCCGGAATTTCGCTGTACCACCGTTTTGGATTATTCCGAATTATTGCCGGGAGAATGCGCCGGCATTGTTTCCTTAGGGCAGACCTACGCCGGCATGGGGCTTTACAGAAGTTCCAAGGATCCATCTAACTACAGCATTCGGACAATTACAGGAAAAATGCACTATCAGACCAATACATCCGATGCCACCGAAGAATGCATACAAATCCCCGTCAGTGAGGAACTTTTAAAAGAAGCCTCTTACCGTCTGAGTTTTTTGTATACCGTTCAAATCAGGGAATATACGGATGAATGTGATCGGGTGGATTATAAAGGAAAGGAGCAATGGGTCAGACATATTCCCCGGGAGAATATTACCCTTTCCCTTATTTTACCCAAAGAATTAACAGAGATCCCGCCCTGCACCATACCTGCATACGCAGGCCGGTGGGTTGGGGTAAAAAACGGAATCTTTTCCTTCTCGGAGAAAGAAACGAATCCGGAAGGCGGCGTGATTGTCCGCTCCGTACATTATGAACAGGTTTGAATAATTTTTCCGTTTTTGTTTTTGTTTTGTAATCTTCTATTCTTCAATCATACTGTCGAAGAATCCGTTAAACTCACTTAGGGCGGATTCTTCGACTTTTCTCATATAAAGAAGTCCTTTGCTTTCTTTTCTGCAAAGAAGCAGATGTATGCATCCAAAAATTTCGCCCACCAGCCTTACATGCAAATAGCAGCTTCCGTCCGGCATGAATTCTGCTTTGGCACAGACATTCAAATCGTCACTCCAAGCCACAGGCTCTGCATACCCTTTGCATCGATACGGAATCACATAGTTTTCATCCGCCTTATATAATATCAGTTCGTCCTTCGTAAACCGGTAGGATAAGAAAGGGGATTCCTTTTTTACGATCCGGTAGGTTCCGTAAAGTGAGGAAAGGCCTTTCCCGCTTTTTGTTTCCGGATTACTTATTGGATTCGTTTCCGGATTCGCTTCCGGATTCGTTTCCGGATTCGCTTCTGGATTAATTCTTGTATTCGCTTCTGAACGAATTCCTATGTCGAGCCGGATATCGCAGTTCGTATTGAATCTGTTATTCGAAAAATCCGCATGGAAGATGTCCTCAGAAATTTCCTCCACTACATCTAACAGTTTTTGGGTTCCCCCCGCCTCGGACTGGGTATCCGCCGTTGTCACAAAAAGCTGCTTCTTTTCCGGATAGACGCATAAGTACTGCCCTCCCATTCCGTACATCATAAATCCGTCCTTGGGTAAAACCCAGAACTGGTATCCGTATCCACAGCGCTCCGACCTGGTTTTTCCTGCATGCGCGGTTGCCGATTGAAAGGAAGTGGCAAGGCGGACATACTCCGCGTATTTTCTCCAGAAACCGGAATCATATTCCGCACTGAGTAACCCGGGACAGTCCGTTTCCAAGGAGCCGTTTAAAAGGGAGAGTAAAAAATCTCCCGTCACCAGCAGATCCCCCGGATATGCCATAAGGCCGGATCCCGTATGTTCCGCATTCCCCGGTGCCGTCATCAGATATGCTTCTTCGGAGAACCCGATTTTTGAAAGAAATACCGAACGCAAGTAATCCAAAACTCCCATCCCGGAGATTTTTTTCACCAGTGCGCCCAAAACCAGTGCCGCAGAAGTATCATACTGAAAAATCATTCCCGGTTCATGATCTGCCCCTGCCTCAAAAAAGGACTTCACCCAGTCGTGGGTTTCTTTTATTTTATATGTGGTTTTCGCGTAAGGCGAGCGCATCATCAAAAGATTTCTAACAGTCGTCTTTTTTAATTCCCCGCTTTGATTAATCGAAGAATACTCCGGGAAAAATCCCGTAACCGGAGCATCCAGGTCAAGCAGCCCCTTGGCATACAATACACCGATTGCAAGGGAGGTATAACTCTTTGCAGCCGAAAACATGCGATGAAGAGTATGCTTCCCGTAAGGCATATAATATGCTTCATATAATGTTTTTCCATCCTGTCTGATGATTATGCTGTCTATGGGAAATCCCGTCTTTTGAAAGTAGTTTTCAAACCGATTCATTCCTATGCTCCTTTTGCAGTTTTAACCTCTTTTGCATTTTGAACCTCTACTATATTTTGTACCTCTTTTGCAATTTGTTTCTCTATTGCATTTTGTATCTCTTTCACGTTTTGTGTTTCTGTTACATTTTGGATCTCTTCCGTGCTTTGTGTCAACCTCGCAGTCTGCATCAGTTTTTTCCAGAATGCACAAAGCCTGTAATATCCCAGCATCGCAAACATTCCGAACCCGAAGGATGCCGGATATGCCAGCATGATAAAGCCTCCGTCAAACAGCGTTGCAATCAGCCAGGCTGCCGGAATTCTTACGGCCCAGAGCATTAAAAGGTTGACCACGGTGGTGTATTTTACTCTTCCCGTTCCGTTTACGATATTGGAGATGGAACTGAAAACCGCATACATCCACTGGCACGACATCATAACAATTACCTGCCGGCCTGCAACTTCCAAAACCTGAACATCCTTGGTAAACATGCGAAGAACCGGCATACGAACCAGAATAAACAAAAGCCCCAGAGTAAGGGTAATTCCTCCGGAAAGGAAGGGAATCAGGTACTGTCCCTGTTTTAACCGGTCAATTCGTTTAGCGCCGAAATTCTGTCCGGAAAAGGTTGTTGCTGCAGCACTGATTCCGGAAATCGCCATATTTGCAAGTCCGTTTACTCTGCCCGACACGGACCATCCTGCCATAAACACGGAACCCTGTTCATTAACCAGTGTCTGCATTGCCATATGGCCAAAGGAGAACAGGGAATTGTTCAGGCCGATGGGAAGACCGATGGCGAGGATTTGTCGAAGTACTTTTGCATTCATCCCCTTAGGAAGAACGGTAAAGCCGATATTCGGATACCGTACCTTGATGTATATTATACTGAAAATCCAGGAAATAAACATGGCAACTCCCGTGGCAATTGCAACTCCGGCCACACCCATATGGAACACGGCTACCAGGAGCAAATCCAGGCCGATATTGGCCAGACAGGAGACAATCAGAAAATACAGCGATGCGGTACTGTCCCCGATTCCCCGGAGAATTCCGGCATTCATGTTATAACCGATATTTCCCGTTGCGGAAATCAAAACAATTCTGGTGTAAATCAGTGCATGCCCCCAAACATCCTCCGGCACCTGCATGATACGAAGCAGGAGGGGCGCTGCGAAGTATCCGATGATACTGATGGGAATTCCGCAGAAGTAAACAATCGACACTGCGGTTTTACTGGCATCTTCGATTCCTTTTCGATTGTCTGCTCCCGCAAACTGGGACATCAAAATGCTGACTCCCGTTCCGATGCCGAGAAAAATACAAAGCAGTACTTCGATGGGCTGGGAACTGGTTCCTACTCCCGCAAGAGCCGTATGGTCGCAATAATTGCCGATTACCAACGTGTCCACGGTGGTATATAGATACTGCAGAATATTCCCCAACACAATGGGCAGGGCAAACAACAATACTTTTTTTACGATGGACCCTTCGGTCATGTCAATTTTTTTCATCTCTTTTGCACACTTTCCGAATATGCCCGGTAAAATCCCGCAAGGGGAATAAAACTCTGGGCAAAATTTTTACTGCTGGCACTTCCAACGATTACCGCATTCTCAATCTTCTGCTTTTTGCTTTCATAAGAAGGAAATTCATCAATTGCCTTGCGGAATGTCCCCATACCGTACTCCAGATATTTGGAATCCCCGGTTAAATCATATGCCGTTGTTAATGCTTCCAGCAGAAGGGTATTGTTTCCCAAACGGTTCAGACTGGGCAGTTCTTTGTAGTAGAAAATCCCCCAATCCTCCACATAGCAGTTTTCAATCATGTCATCCACGGCCCGCAGTATCATCTCTTTCAGTTCTTCGCCGGGAAAAACCCTGTAATAGCGCATCAGGGAACCCACTGCGATGGAAATCATAAATCCCACACGAATCGCCGTATTGTCCGTATAGGGCGCCAGCCAGTGACCGTAGGTGTCCTCCCAGACTTTAAAATCGTTCAGGATTTTGTCGCATTTAACCAGCCATTTCCGGTCATTGGTTTCCACGTAAAGGGCGGTCAGGGTCCGCAGGGCCCAGCCGGTTTCTCTGGCATTCGCCTCTCCGGCCTTCTGATATAAGGGAAGTTCCAAAAGTTTTAACACATTCTCCCCTACACCGAGAGCCGTCTCAAGTCCTCTTTCATCACCTGTAAAATGATAGTAGTCCAAAAGACCTTCCACCCACTCATGGGAGCAGACCATTACTCCGTTTACGGTATGACCGGCGGTGTGTTCCCACTGTCCGCCGATATAAAGCGGGTTGGAGTGGTAATGACAGATATCCACGTCCATCCAATGGGAGCAGGAGGCAATCATATAGTCCATAAATCGCCGGATTCCCGTGCGGGCATAGATCAGTGCGCAGGAATGGGGATAATCATATTCGTTGTTACACCAGACCAGTTTTCCGTCCCCTCTTCCCTGAGCCGTATAATTGGCATCGTAGGAATCTCCGAAATTCAACATACCGTAAGCCCTTGCGTGGGCATCTGCCCGTCCGATGAGATTTTGCTCCACTTTGGGATCTTTCGCATCCGCAAAAATCTCCGGCCACACCCCCGCTTCCTTATGTACCCGGGGAGAAACATAAGGACGGTCCGGCATCTGATAAATGATGCTCCGGTTGTTGATTTCACTGATTGGCATAGTTGCATCGTGGAAATGAAGCAGGAATTTTTGCTCTCTGGACATTCCGCTTTGCAGCACCACGCACTCCTCTCCTTCCGGCACGAGAAAGACTTTTACGCCTCTGCAATTCGCTTCCACCGCTTTTGGAAAATTCTGCTGTGCCTGAAAAACAGTTGCCGCAACTCCTCCCGATGAATCTGTATAATCCGCAAAGAAGGTTCCGTAAAATACTTCCGCAAAATGTTCATTGGCTTCCTTCATCAATTTGTCCGCATCCACGGATTTCGTAACCGTATTGCCTCCTGTTGCAATGAAATAATCGGTTTTATAATTGGAAGAGGCCGCCAGAGTCCTGATATTTTCCGGCTTCGCAAGTTCCATCACCCGGTCCGCTTCCCCGGAACTTCTGGCATGATAAACGGGACCCTCCCCGAACTCTGCTGCCGTAATCACTTCCCCGCAACCGGTGGAGTCCAATTTCTCAGCCGGTTGATTCACTCCGTTCCCAACGGTAGTTTCCGGATTTTCGGTATTTCCGATGATTTGAAAATTCAGGGATCTGACAGCAAAAGGATTGTCCGTTGTATTAATGATGCGGTAGGATACCTCCACCCAGGGTTTCCCTGCGTAGGCGGTCAGTTTTACCTCGAAGGCAATCTGTTTCTCTGCATTTTTCTGCGTTCCTTTTGCTTTTAAAATGACGCAAACCGGTCCTTCCTCCACCACTTTCCATTCTTTCAGGGATACATCATATTCGTTACCGTCCCCGTCCTGTAAGATTGGACCGATAAACTGTTTTTCGCTATAATTTCTTCCCGGAACAGTAATGCGCTTAAATATTTCTGAAGAACCGTTATTCACGGCAAAAGAGAATTCCTCACCGCTCTTTTCCAGCATGGTTTTTACTTCAATGAAAGAGCCGGCTTTCCGAACAAAAACAGGATGAAAATCGCTTACGGCCCTGTTCCGGGAAGAGGTTCCTGTTTCTGTTCCGATTTCTGTTTCTGTTCTGATTTCTGTTTCCGTTTCATCTATATCCAGGTGAAATGTCAGTTTTTTATTTCCCGGCATGTCCGCTAAAAAGCGCAGAAAAAGGAATCGTACCGATCCGTCCTCGTAGCGGGAGGTTACCCTGCTCTGAAGGGGAAGGGAAGCATTCCCATCCAAAATACGTACCTTCCTTTCGTCCCGCAGTTTCCCTTTCGGAAAGGGCACTGCAAGAAACAGCGGTTCCGCCGTTTTGTCATCACGATACAATTTATCCAGATAGATTTCCATTCCTCTCTCCTTCTTTTGCGTTTCATTTCCGACGATTTCCATTACACCAATCACTCGTTATTTAACATTGTTTTACAGTTGTTTTTCCCTTGTTATACAAAGTCTTCCCGCATAGGGGAGAAAACATCCAGTAATATTCCTTCTTCCAGGCAGACGCATCCGTGAGAGATTCCGTCCTTTTTCAGCATGGTGTCTCCCTTTTTTACCACTCTTTTTTCCTCTCCGATGGTAAATTCAAATACGCCTGAAATCACATAGGTAATCTGTGTGTGGGGATGGGAATGAAGCGCTCCCACCGCACCCTTTTTAAAATGATTCTCCACAACCATTACCTCATCCGTATAACTTTTCACCTGCCTGATAATTCCATCTCCGGCAGGTACTCCGTCCGTATTCTCTCCGTATCCCCAGATAAGATTTTTTTCGGTTTTCATAATGACACCCCTTCCTTCTCTTTGATAACTTCATTATAAATCATTAAATTTCGGTTTTCCTTTGTTTTTATATTGAAAATATGTTACAATCTTTAAAATTATGACATTTCAAGGAGAACGTGCATGCCTCTTCGAATTCCAAAAGAATCATTAATAACCATTCAGAAACGATCTTTGCCGGCGGATTTTGCCATGCCGCAAATGGAAGTCGCCGAAACCCATTACAGCATCGGCCTGATTCTCACCGGGGACCGGAGAATCATCACTCCTTTCGGGCAGTTTGATGCCCATGCAGGTGATGTAACCACCATGCCCCCTTTGGTATATCATCGGACATTTTCCGTCAGCGAAACGCCGTATACCAACTATCTGATTAAAATCTCGGACAAACTGGCCGCACGTTTTCAAAAAGAAGTAAATACCGCAATCTGGAACAGTGTGTTTGAACAGAAACTGCTTTCTTTTTCATCGGAAAATCAGTTTCATATAGAACGTATGATGCAGGATATGCTTTCCGTTTACGAAAAAAAAGAAAATTATTCAGAATTGATTCTGACGGGACTTCTCTATCATCTTGTGGTATTTCTTCACGACAATACCATAGAAAAATCCAGACAGTTTTTTAAAGAAGAATTGTCCAAAGAGATTCTGGACGCCATGTTTTATATGGAGCAGAACTACGCAGAGGAACTGCGTCTGCCGGAGATCGCCGCAAAGGCAGGGTTTTCCGAAGGCTATTTTTCCCGTCTGTTTTCTTCCCAAACCGGACTTTCTTTTACGGAGTATCTGACGAACATCCGGATTCTGCGGGCCAAGGAACTGTTGCTGCAGACAAACAAATCCGTCTCGGAAATCGCCTTTGAGACAGGATTTTCCGGCGGCGATTATTTTTCTTCGGTCTTTTCAAAAAAAGAGGGAATGACCCCCAGCGCCTTTCGAAAAAATAAATAATCAATGCCTGTTTCCAATTCCGGAATTTTTAAAACTTGTTTTTTTATTTTTTAATTGTTAAATGGAAAATTTGCGGTCAAAACGCGGTCAAAAAGGGTAAAAAATCCCGCAAACCCTTATCATAAGAGGCTTGCGGGAAAGTGTTATTTATTCGTATTCTACAGTTGCCGGGGGCTTCGGCGTATAATCAAACAGCACCCTGTTAATGCCCGGGACTTCGGTGGTAATTCGTTTTACCAAATGGTCGATAAGCTCCGGATCCAGATGTTCCACGGTAACTTCCATAACGTCCGTGGTGTTGATGGCACGGATGATGCAGGGCCATGCAAAGGTACGCTTTCCGTCCGTGATTCCGGTAGATCTGAAATCGGGAACAACGGTAAAATACTGCCATACCTTGCCGGCAAGTCCGTTCTTTGCAAACTCTTCACGAAGAATTGCATCGGACTCTCTGACTGCTTCGAGTCTGTCTCTGGTAATTGCACCGGGGCAGCGGACACCGAGTCCGGGGCCGGGGAACGGCTGACGATAAACCATGCCCTCGGGAAGGCCTAACTGAACACCTACCACACGTACTTCATCCTTGAAAAGAATACGTACCGGCTCAACCAGTTCAAAGTTTAAATCCTCAGGCAAACCGCCGGCGTTGTGATGTGCCTTGATTCCTGCTTCACTCTCTAAAATATCCGGCCAGATGGTTCCCTGTGCAAGGAATTCCACGCCGTCCAGTTTTCTTGCTTCTTCTGCGAATACTTCAATGAATTCTCCGCCGATGATTTTTCTTTTTTCTTCCGGATCGGTCACTCCGGCAAGTTTGTCAAGGAAGCGGTCGGTTGCATCCACATAAATCAGGTTTGCTTTCATCTGATTGCGGAATACTTCGATTACCTGTTCCGGTTCCCCTTTACGGAGCAGTCCGTGATTCACGTGTACACATGTGAGCTGGTCGCCGATTGCCTTGATTAAAAGTGCTGCAACAACGGAAGAATCCACTCCTCCGGAGAGTGCAAGAAGCACCTTCTTATCTCCTACCTGCTCTTTTACGAGTTTGATCTGCTCTGCGATAAACGCATCCGCAAGTTCGGGGGTTGTGATCCGGGCCATATCGTCCGGGCGTCTGATTTCAGCCATTTTGTAATCCTCCTGTATATTTGGTTTTATATGGTTTTTGCTGTTTAATTGCGCTTTCATTGCGCTTTTATTTGCGCTTTAATAATTGTTTAATCAATGTCTTAATTATGCTTTTATTTGGACTTCATTTATGCCACGGGTTATCACGCCAGCTTGAATACCTTGAGTAACAACAGCCACGCAAGTCCGTAATACGTCACTACGGCAACAAGGTCGTTTACGGTGGAAATCAGCGGTCCGGAAGCAACTGCCGGGTCCACCTTGATACGGTGGAAAAATAAAGGAATCAACGTTCCCACGAGACTGGAAATTACCATCGCCGCAAGAAGCGCCAGTCCCACGCATCCGGAAATCAGAAAGGCCATCTGTACCGTCTGTCCTTTTAGGAGCAGGTTATAAAGTCCCAGCACCACGAAGGCAAGAGACCCTAAGAATAATCCGTTACAGAAGCCGACTCTCATCTCCTTGAATGCCAGACCGAATTTCTGTCCGGCGGTCAGTTCCTCGTCCATCAAAACACGAATCGTTACAGCCAGGGACTGTGTTCCGACATTTCCGGCCATTCCGCAGATTAAACTCTGGAAACAGATGACAATGGGAAGAACGGCTACCACCGATTCAAAAATACCGATTACGGAGGATACCATGATCCCTAAGAAAAGCAGTGCGATTAACCAGGGAAGACGCTTCTTCATGCTCATGAATGTATTTTCATTCAGATCTTCTTCCGCGGTCAAACCTGCGAGTTTTGCGTAATCATCGCCCAATTCATCGTCTACAACTTCGACGATATCCTGAGCCGTGATGACACCGATAATGAATCCTTCTTCCGACAAAACAGGAATGGAGTTCTCCGCGTAATCCTTAATCTGCTCCAGGCATTCGCTGATTTTATCATGATCCCTGACAGTCGGGAAGGAAGTGGAAATCAGATCTTCCAGCTTTGTTCCGTCACGGGCAATAATCAAATCCTTTAAGTCCATTGCGCCGTAGAAACGGTTTCCGTCATCTACGGCATACAGAATGGAAATATTATCATTTTCACCGGCCTGGCGAACGAGTTCCTTCATTGCCTGGCGAATGGTTAACGTGTAGTGAATCTGAATGAAATTGGTGGTCATGATACTGCCGATTTCATCATCTTCATAGGAGAGAATCAGCTGTACGTCACGGCTGGATTCCTCATCCATCATTTCGACGATCTGCTTTTGCACGTCATCGTCGAGTTCTTCCAGAACATCTACCGCATCATCGGAGTCCATGTTGGATAAGACTTCCGCGGCACTTTCCAGATTCAGTTCCGCGAAATAGGTATCCGGTTCTTCCAGATATGCGAAGATTTCGGAAATGTATTCCGCGCCGAGAATTCCGTAAAGTTTCTGGCGCTCTTCTTTGGTTAATTCTTCGAACGCATCCGCGATATCTTTTTCATGATAATCGCGGAGCTGTTCTCTTAATTCTTCTTTCGCAAGAGGGCTTCTTAATATGGCCAGCAGTTCTTCCGTTACGTTCGGTTCTTTCAAAACTTCTTTTTCCATATTTCTCCTCCTCTCACGATTATTTTCTTTGAGTAAACTTTCTCGAGCAAGTGATTTGCAGGTTACTGAGGCGGGCTCTATAGAACACGAGCAAAGCACTTATTATAGTTTTCAATGAAGTATAAATTGCGAGCTTCTACGAGACCGCCGAAGGAATCCGTGAAATCATGACGCGAGCCATCACTCCAGAATAATTGTAACCTCCGGTCCTTTACCGGTCACGGGCTTCGTCTCATTACCCGTCTTTAAATAATCCAAAATCGCATTGATGATATCCGGTGTGCTGTAGCTGATCTCGTTCTGGTAGCAGACTGCCATTGCGAAATTATCTGCGGCACAGTCTTCAATCGTATTAACATAGCCGGTATTGTTACCCATGGTAAGATAGAAATTCGTGATTTTTTCAACCGGAATAATCTTGGAAGGATCCTCGATATCCACGATTCCGACCTGCATGCTGTCAAGTAAAACATCACCGTTTGAATACTCCGGAACATAAGGAACAACGATACCGTTGACCGGTTTTCCGTCCACCATGAATTCCGCATAGGAATCATAATCGCCGACATTCGGCATACGGTAAATCGAAGCCAGTGCATCATCACTGAAATACGGTTCCTGGCAGGTCTGAAAATTGAAGATTCTGTCAATGTTCTCCTTGAAATTAATATCGTTATTTACAAGGATATGGAACACTTCCTTTGTCATCAGATAATCAAAAATCTCAGCATCCTTCGGATCCGCGTAATCGAAGGAATCATAGAATGCATCGCTTACATAAATACAGTTGTCTCTTGCGTAGCAGAGATATTCACCGCCCTCTTCTTCCATTGTGGTCTTTGCAAAGAAGAACGGTTTGGTAAGCGGATACTTGTATCCGATTGCGTCAAACTTAGCCTGAATACGATCCATGCTGTTAATTAACTCGCCGACTTCGCCGTCCGTAAAATTCGTACACTGGTCTGCCGCAAACGCCTTTAAATCATCCTTTGTGGCACCCTTCTTTTTCATACGGAATTCGATGTTGCGGTCATTTAAATTTTCGAAATAGTAAATACTGGAAGCAATCTGATCCTTTGCCTCTGCATCCTGCAGGAATGCAAACTGAATCGTATTGCCGCCCTTATCGGAATGTGCGGAGTATGTATGGTCCGAACCCGTTGCCCAGGTATCGCCTCCCACAATCTCACTGTTGTTTCTGTTTAAATCAATCAGTTTGGGATCACTCTGGCTTTCGATGCCGCCTTCATTACATCCTGCAAGTACGGCAGCAACAAGTAAAATCGCCATTCCAACCACTAAACCTCTTTTTTTCATGCTGTTTCCTCTTTTCTCTTTTTTCTCCGTTTAATCGGTATCTTTCGCGATACCGGAATCAATGCTTTATACAGGTTACCGGTTTCCGGTCACACCTAATGCCTATTATAGCAATTTTTCCCTTAAACCGCTATCTTTTTATGCCTTTTTGTGATATGAAATTGATAAGAAAATTAAGTAAAGCAGCAATGCAATGAAAGTAACCTTTTGAACTGTGAATCACCATACCGGAAAGGTCCCGCTCATGAAGAAAAATACACACTCCGAAATTATACCGCGCCTATATATGAAACTGCTGCCGATTCAGATTATTTTAGTCATTATCGGCGGGTTAAATGCGATTATCGATAACGCATTCGCAAGCAATTTAATCGGGCCGGGAGCCATGGCAATTACAGGACTTTTCAATCCGGTTTCCAATTTCCTGAATGCCTTAAATGTTCTGATTTTCAGCGGCGCACAGGTACTTTGCGGCAAGTATCTGGGGAAGCGCATGGCAGAGCGGACGAAGAGTATTTTTTCCCTTGATATGATTACCATCGTCATTATATCCCTGATTCTGACGGGAGTCTGCGAAACCATCCCGGGAATTCTTTCCACTGCACTCGGAGCCAGGGATGCTATGGTTTCGGATCTTTCTTTGTATATACGCGGCTTTGCAATCGGGTTGCCGTTCTTCTGTCTCGGAACGCAGTTTACCGCATTTTTACAGCTGGAGCATCAGGAAAAGCGAAGTTATATTTCCATCGTTATGATGTTTTTCTTAAATGCATTTTTTAACTGGCTTTTCATTGCAGTTTTTCGTCTCGGCATGTTCGGACTCGGGCTTTCCACATCCATCGGAAACATCTGCTTCTTTTTCATTCAGGCACTTTACTATTTTTCGGGCAGGTCCGTTTTAAAATTCAACCCGGCAAGCATCCTTGTCTCTGACTTAAAAGATATCTTAATCAACGGACTTCCGGGCGCAGCCTCGCAGCTTTGTCTTTTTATCCGCGGAATCATCATTAACCGTATCATCCGAAATTTCGTCGGTGCGGACGGTCTTTCCGCCTTCTCCGCAATCGGTGCATTCGGCTGCATTTACTGGGCCGTTCCGGCCGGTGTTACCTCCGCAGTCATTGTTCTCGGCAGCGTCTATGTCGGCGAGGAGGATAAAGACGGACTGAAAGAACTCATGAAAACATTTCTTTTGCGCGGTGTCACGATTGTACTTACGGTTTCAGTCTGCCTTTCGGCATTATGTATTCCGTTTACAAACTTTTTCTTCCACGATCCCGCTGCACCGGTTTATCACATGACTATGATGGGATTTTTATTATTCCCGTTATCTTCGCCCGTCAGCGCATTTGTCGTAGGTTTCTCAAACTACTACCACTGCCAGTATCACGAAACAATCGTCCGCATAATATCCGTACTTGACGGCCTGGTCGGCGTCTGCCTTTTTGCCATCCTTCTCGTTCCGCAAATCGGAATGAACGGCATATGGATTGCGCAGATTCTCGGCGGTTTCCTTTCCGTCATTGCGTTGTTTACGTTTGTGACTTTTTACAATAAAAAATTCCCGTTCTCCATGGACACCATGATGTGCTTTCCGAAGGGGTTCGGTGTACCGGATGAAAACAGAATCGATCTCTCAGTCCACAGTATAGACGATGTTATCAATATTTCCCGCAGTGTCTGGGCTTTCTGCGAAAGTCATCAGATTGAAAAACGGAAACAGAACTGTGCGGCACTCTGCGTGGAGGAGCTTGCGGGAAACATCGTTAAACACGGGTTTACGGAATCGGTCAGGGAGAATTCACTCTCTCCTGACCGTGTGCCGCCCGCACGCTTCGAAGAAGCAGCTACCGAATGCGGGCGTGCACATCACAGAAAAAATCACCACCTCGACATCCGTGTGTCCTTTGTAGGCGGTGATATTATCATCAGTTTAAAGGATGACTGTGTGGCATTCAACCCGACCGAAGCCGCAGGTCTTTTTGACCCGGAAGATGTAACGCATAATATCGGTTTAAGAATCGCCACGAAGATTTCCAAGAGCATGACGTATCAGAATACGTTCGGGCTGAATATTCTTAGGATTGTGATTTAGTTACAATCAATGAAAAGCAAAGCCACAAATCAAATTCGAGATTTGTGGCTTTAAATATTTAACTTATAAAATAACATCGAAAGCTATAGATTTTCCGTCTTCACTATACGCAGTGACTTTGCCCTTGTGAGCTTCCACAACGGACTTCACGATTGCAAGTCCGATTCCGGAGCCGCCCTTCTTTGAATTTCTGGATTCATCCGGACGATAAAACCGTTCAAAGAGCTGATCCTTGTTTCCCGGCTCGGTGCTGCTTACCGTGTTCCAGACCGTGATGAAATTTTTCTTTCCGTGTTTCTTAAGGGTTACCTTAATTCTGCATTTACTTTCAGCACTGCTTCCTTCCGCATTTGCATCGGAATCTTCTTTTTTATTTCCGGTATTATCTGTTTCATAACCATCCGGACAAGTGGCATACTTCGTAGCGTTATCTAACAACAGCCCCATCATTTGACGGATTTTTCCTTCGTCCCCGGTAAAACGGATTCCTTCTTCAATGTCGAGAATCAGTTCCTGTCCGTTCCGCTCTGCGACCGGAATGTACGCTTCTGCCGTTTCCGAAATCGCGTCACTCAATGCGAATTCCTGCATAACAAGTTCCGTACTTTCATCGAGTCTTGAAAGCGTTACCATCTGCTCAACAAGCCCGTTCATACGGTTTACCTGATTTTTGATGCTCTTGCTCCATTCATTTTCTTCGGACTCCATCTCCATGACCTCCACGTTCGCGGAAATAATGGTGAGCGGAGTTTTGAGTTCGTGGCTTGCATCCGTGATAAACTGCTTCTGCTTACGGTCGCTTTCCTCCACGGGTTTGAATACTTTTTTGGAAAAATACCATACCAGAATGAATACCGCGAAAAGTCCCACCGCCGACAGAATCAGACTGTATTTCAGAACGTTTTCGAAATTCTTTTTTTCCTTGGTTGTGTCTAAGAATACAACCAGCCTTCCGCCGTCCTCATCGGGTGTAATTTTGTATCTGTAGTTTCCGACATACCCACGGAAAAACGCAAAATGCTGGAACTTATAAAGTGCCGTTTCCGCAAATCCGATTGCTTCGTCTTCGGAAACCGATACGATCCGGCCGGTATATGCGGTATAGCTGATCTCCTCGAGCGGCTCATATCTGACACTGAAAAATCTGGTTTCATAGGGAGTTTCGTTGGAGAAATTTTTTCTGTATTCTTTCAGGTCTTTTTCGCTCGGAAGTTCAGGCGGTTTCATTCCGTCTTTTCCGTCTGGTCTGCCGAAACCTTCCATCCATTCATCTTCTTCCCTGTCCGGCTTTTCGAAATTAAAATCGCCTTCCTCAAACGGCAAATCTCTGTCCATTCCGGATTCGTCGAAAAAGTCAGGGTTAAATACGTCCTCATCATCCCCTTCAAAATCTACGGGTCTTCCCATAAAGAATTCCGGGAAGGTTCCGTTATTATCCGCAATCAAATCAAGAAGCTTGTCCGAACTTCTTTTCATGGAAATATAATTCGCCACATTGAGCGTCCCGATGATGACAAAAAGGACTGCAAATGTGGAGAGCATGGTAACCCATATGAACTTTCTTCTAAGCTTCTGAATCATGTATACTTCCCGTTTTAATTCTTTAGTTGTTTTACTTTTCTATTTTTATTTTTCTTTACTTTACCGTATCTTTTTTTACAAGTGAATATCCCTGGTTTCTGACTGCCTTGATTTCCACGTCTGCGTCAAGGGACGCTAATTTTTTACGGAGATTGGAAATATAAACCCAGACCACATTGATTTCCGTATCAGAATCATATCCCCAGATCTTTTCCATGAAACGCTCCGTGGAAATCACCTGTCCGGGATTCGTCATCAGCATTTCCATCATCTGGAAGTCTTTGTTTGCAAGACGGATTTTTACTTCGCCCACACCCATTTCAAACTGTGCACGGTCGAGACTTACGTTACCGAATGTCAGAACGGAATCCGTAAGAGCACTCTGCCTTCTGGTGATTGCACGGATTCTCGCAAGAAGCTCTTTCATCACAAAAGGCTTTGCGAGATAATCGTCCGCGCCTGCATCCAGCCCTTCCACTTTATCGTCGATTTGTGATTTGGCGGTAAGAAGAAGTACCGGGACCTGATTTTTCTTTGCACGAATGGCACGCAGAACTTCCAGGCCGTTTTTTTTCGGCATCATGATATCGAGAATCACGCCGTCGTATTCCTCGCACTCCAGATAATCCAACGCTTCCTGCCCGTCGTATACGCAGTCAACCGTGTAGTTATTATGCTTTAAAACCGCTGCCAGAGCCTGATTTAATTCGATTTCGTCTTCCGCAAGAAGTAACTTCATAACTGTCTCCCCCGTCCTTATATGATTCCTATTTTCTCATACCGGCGGCCTTTTTTCAATCGCCTTCAGTTCGCTGACCGTGGCTTACGGTATACAGATATGCCAAGGTTTCTATCTGAACTAAGATTAAGTCTATATGATGTAACTTAAA
>CADANR010000002.1 GCA_902789265.1 uncultured Lachnospiraceae bacterium
TTAAATCGTAGGTACTCACATGTGTCCTCTAATGTGTCCGTGTCGTGTTTCTCTCATTTACAAGTCCCTTATGCGGGACATTTATCGATATACCGATATTTCTGGTTCTCTCTAATGGGTATTCTCTTCCAGCCAAGGTCGTTCCTCCTCTTAGAATCTGTAGTGTGCAAACGCCTTGTTGGACTCAGCCATCTTATGTACATCCTCTTTCTTCTTAACGGATGCACCGGTGTTGTTTGCAGCATCTAAAATTTCGTTAGCTAATCTGTCTTCCATGGTCTTCTCGCCTCTCTTACGGGAGTAGGTGGTTAACCATCTTAAACCAAGTGCCTGACGTCTCTCAGGTTTTACTTCCAAAGGTACCTGATACGTAGCACCACCGATACGTCTAGCCTTTACTTCCAGAACGGGCATGATGTTGTTCATTGCTTCCTGGAATACTTCGAGGGCAGGCTTACCGGATTTCTCTTCTACTTGAGCAAATGCACCATATACAATCTTCTGTGCTACACCCTTCTTACCGTCTAACATGATGTTATTGATAAGCTTGGTAACAACCTTGTCATTGTATAAAGGATCTGCTAATACATCTCTTTTCTGAACATGTCCTTTACGTGGCACGATTCTTCCCTCCTTAATTATTGTTAGAATTTCGGGACTATTCCCGGATTTCCCCGCTCATTCGCACCGGTCCGCCCTTGCGGCCCGCATTTAACGGATTAAAATCCCTGCCGTAGGATGCGACTAATTTGCGGCGAATTAAATCGTAGGTACTCACATGTGTCCTCTAATGTGTCCGTGTCGTGTTTCTCTCATTTACAAGTCCCTTATGCGGGACATTTATCGATATACCGATATCTGTTTGTGGTACTGTCTGACAGTTAATTACTTGCCTGCCTTAGGACGCTTAGCACCGTACTTGGAACGAGCCTGACGTCTGTTTGCTACACCTGCCGTATCAAGCGTACCACGAATGATATGATATCTGGTACCGGGCAGATCCTTAACTCTTCCTCCACGGATAAGCACTACGCTATGCTCCTGAAGGTTATGACCTTCACCGGGGATGTAGCTTGTTACTTCAATACCGTTGGAAAGACGTACTCTGGCGATCTTTCTTAAGGCTGAGTTAGGCTTCTTAGGGGTAGCGGTCCTAACTGCTGTACAAACGCCTCTCTTCTGAGGAGAGGGAGTGTCGATTGAAGTCTTGTGTAAAGAGTTATAGCTCTTCTGCAATGCAGGAGCGGTAGACTTCTTTACTGCAGTCTGTCTTCCCTTTTGTACTAACTGGTTAATTGTTGGCATCCGAATTCACCTCCTTCTTTTTATATTTGTTTGTCGTGGTCCGTTTCTGTATGTCCCAAGGCGGGATTTCGCCGCCTGCAGTTTTCGGCCCGGTTTCAGGCCCTGCTTTTTATGTGGCTTTTTTGAGCCCACTAAAAAAGACATGCAGAATTGTGCACGCCTTACTATTATATGTTTCCCATATGGTATTGTCAACAAGAAACCTGCTTATTTTTTGCTCTTTGACTGAATTTTTGCCGTCCGACGCTCCGGCCGGTTTCAGAATACCCCTCTGACGAATATGATTCGGAGTATGCCCGGTGTTTAGAAACAGATTTCCACAAGCACAGCCACTGCCGTAATAAACAATATGGCAAATACGGTTGCCACGCGCATTAAAATGCGATAACCCATGTTACTCATACAATAATTTTTCTCCTGAACAGTTTTTTTCTTCCGGATTGTGCGTTTTGACATTTTATGTCAGGATATTTTACCATTCGGTAATTCTTACCCCGCACTTATTTTTCGGTGCTTTGTCCTCCGGTACTTTGTTCTTCTGCATTATTCTGCAGTCGCGTCACTCCGTCGTACCAGATATCCATAAGATAATCGTTATCCGAAAATCTGTACATTCGATCCCGTAATCGATTCACATCCACAGAAACAGTTACCGAGATATATCAGCAGAAGAAACAGAATCAAAATCTTTTGATATTTTCTCATTTTGAAAGTCCTCTTCCTCTAAAACCCGCGTTCCCCAACCCGTACCGTCAGCGCATCGCATAAGACCGGCAATACGGATATATGCCATTAAAAAACTTAAAATAAGCACCAATACAGGGATCAGCAGAAAATAAAACCACGGAAGATTTCGGAATGCACGTATATGGCGTATCCCGAATCCCAGATAACATCCAAGTACAGCAAAAACGGGCATCAGCCACATCGGTCCCTCATATATAGTATTCCCGATGTCCGCTCCCAAATACTTCAAAATATGACAGGCGATAGTATTCAAATACACACTGACAAGAAGAATCGGCATAAGCATGTCAGCCCAGTATATAAATGCCATAAGGGGAGCATGCCCCATCATCCACGAAGTCATTTTCAGGTTATTGTACTGGGAACCCGCCGACCACCGAAGTTGCTGTTTGATAAACACACGCCATTTAGTCGGAGCCATCGTGTAGACAACGGCGGAATCCTGCATTACCGTTTTATACCCGAGCTTCAATGTCAGATTGGTCAGACTGCGATCGTCGGAAACCTCATTATGGATTCCCATAAAAACTTCCGTCATAAACTCATGCAGTACCTTCCGTAAAATAGATGTACGAAAAGCAATGGTACGGCCGGGAAGGCATCCGACTTTGCCCGTCACGCTCATAGCCTTCATCGTACCTTCTGCCCTGGTTTCTTCCATAATACTCGCAAACATACTCACAAAATTGCCGTCCGGCTTATAAATCTTCTGTCGTGTTGTGACACCGCCTATTTGTTCATCCTGCACAAACGGCTTCATCAATTCAATCAAAGTATGTTCTGTCCAGAATGTATCACTGTCCACCAAAACACATACTTCACTCTTTGAGCTAACTTTCTCCAAGCCGAGACGGATTGCATTTCTTTTTCCGGGCTTTGGAGTGTATAGAATTTGTATTTCGGTGGGATGTTTCTCTTTTGATCGTTTTTTCTTCACTTTCTGACACAGTTTCATCAATTCTTTCGGGTATGGGCCGTTTACCACAACAATAAGTTCATTCGGAGTCTGTCTCAAAATTTTATTAAGCACATTCCTAAATACATCAACCGGTTCATCCACCACCGGAATCAGCACCGACGAAAAAACGGAACGTGCCTCTTCGTCCGTTACCTTGTCATATTTTTTATATCCGAGAGATATACAAAAAACAATCAGCCAGCGAATAAGCACAAAAAAGAAAAACACCAGAAACCAGTGCATATTATGATTCACAATATAATCTTTCAACATGAGAATAAAATGATACATAAGCAGTTATGACTGTATTTTCTTTCCACTCACGACGAACCTTTTAAAGGCAAAGCTGCACCCGGTGTGTTTCTGCATCCGAACAATAATCAATATAAGGCGCAGGGAAAACCCTGCGCCTGAGATAATACTGTAATTGTGTCCGGTTTATTCTTCGGAACCACCCTCACTGCCGTTTTCCTCGGTAAAAGGAACCTCATCGGCATACTCCTCTTTCATCTTTTCTTCAAGAGAGGTATCGAGTTTAACGTCACGGTAACGCTTCATACCGGTACCTGCAGGAATCAGTTTACCGATGATAACATTTTCCTTAAGTCCGATCAACGGATCTACCTTACCCTTAATAGCTGCTTCGGTCAGAACCTTGGTGGTCTCCTGGAAGGATGCTGCCGACATGAAGGAGTTGGTAGCAAGTGCCGCCTTGGTAATACCAAGGATGATATCCGTTGCGGTAGCGGGTTTTGCATCCGGATTCTCCGCAAGGAGTTTTTCGTTGATATCCTCTAACTCCAGACGATCCACTAAGGAATCCGGAAGTAAATTGGTATCTCCGGCAGTCTCAATACGAACCTTCTTAAGCATCTGACGAACAATAACCTCGATGTGCTTATCAGCAAGGTCTACACCCTGAAGGCCGTATACCTTCTGAACTTCACGGATTAAGTAATCCTGTACATCACTGATGGATTTGATTTCCAGTAAGTCATGCGGATTGATGGAACCTTCCGTAAGCTCATCCCCGGCTTCAATTACCTGACCGTCTTCTACTTTGATTCTTGCACCGTAAGGAATCAGATAAGTCTTTTCCTTATTATCTCCAGTAACAATAATTTCACGTTTCTTCTTTGTATCATTAATCTTTACGGTTCCGGCAAATTCGGAGATGATTGCAAGTCCTTTCGGTTTTCTTGCTTCAAAAAGCTCCTCTACACGGGGAAGACCCTGTGTAATATCGCCACCCGCGATACCACCGGTATGGAAGGTACGCATGGTAAGCTGTGTACCCGGTTCACCGATGGACTGTGCTGCGATAATACCTACCGCTTCACCGACCTGAACGGTTTCACCGGTTGCCATGTTGGCACCGTAACATTTCGCACAAATACCATTCTTGCACTTGCAGGTTAAGATGCTTCTGATTCTTACCTTGGTAATGGCATTTCCTTCTGCATCCACACCGTTTTGTACAATACTCTTGGCACGGGCGGGTGTAATCATATGATTTGCTTTAACGATTACATTTCCTTCCGTATCCTTAATCTCATCGATGGAATATCTTCCCCTGATTCTGTTTTCCAGAGTTTCCACGGTGGACTTTCCGTCGGTAAATGCAAATGCGGTAATTCCCGGAATGGTGTCACGATTTACGGAGCAGTCTGCCTCACGGATAATCAGTTCCTGACAAACGTCAACCATACGTCTGGTAAGGTATCCGGAGTCGGCGGTACGAAGAGCGGTATCGGAAAGACCTTTTCTTGCACCGTGTGCGGAGATGAAGTACTCCAATACGTCCAGACCTTCACGGAAGTTGGACTTAATGGGAAGCTCAATGGTACGTCCCGTTGTATCCGCCATCAAACCACGCATCGCGGCAAGCTGTTTCATCTGCTGTTCGGAACCACGGGCACCGGAATCTGCCATCATCTTGATGTTGTTGTAAGCACCAAGACCGTTCATCAGTTCCTTGGTAAGCGCCTCATCGGTTTCATTCCAGATGCTGATTACGCTCTTATATCTTTCTTCTTCCGTACATAAACCACGGTTGAAGTTTCTGGTTACCTTATCTACCTTTGCCTGTGCTTCATCAAGAAGCTGCTGTTTAACGGGAGGCACGGTCATATCGGAAATGGATACGGTCATTGCTGCACGTGTGGAGTACTTATAACCCATTGCTTTTACAAGGTCGAGCACTTCCGCGGTCTTCGTTGCACCGTGTGCATTAATAACTTTCTCCAGAATCTTCTTTAACTGCTTTTTGCCTACCAGTTTATCCACTTCAAGCTTCAGGTAATCTTCGGGAGTCTTTCTCTCTACTTCACCAAGATCCTGAGGAAGAATCTCGTTAAATAAGAAACGTCCCAAAGTGGATTCAATAATTCCGCTTATTTCTCCTCCGTCCGGAAGATTGCGGCTGATTCTTACTTTAATTCTGGCATGAAGATCAATCTCGCCGTTCTCATATGCAAGAATTGCTTCGTTCACATCCTTGAAGAACTTTCCTTCGCCCTTTGCTCCGGGTCTTTCCTGTGTCAGATAGTAGATTCCGAGAACCATATCCTGGGAAGGAACGGCAACCGGTGCACCATCGGAAGGCTTTAAGAGGTTATTCGGGGACAGAAGCAGGAATCTGCACTCTGCCTGAGCCTCTACACTCAAAGGAAGGTGAACAGCCATCTGGTCTCCGTCGAAGTCCGCGTTGAATGCGGTACATACAAGGGGATGAAGCTTAATTGCCTTACCTTCTACAAGGATCGGCTCAAATGCCTGAATACCGAGTCTGTGAAGTGTAGGAGCACGGTTTAACATAACCGGATGCTCACAGATTACATCTTCCAGAACATCCCAGACAACATCTTCCAGTCTCTCTACGAGTTTCTTTGCATTCTTAATATTCTGGCTGATTCCGCGTCCAACCAGTTCTTTCATTACGAACGGCTTGAATAATTCAATTGCCATTTCCTTCGGAAGACCGCACTGATAAATCTTAAGTTCCGGTCCAACGACGATAACGGAACGTCCGGAGTAGTCTACACGCTTACCTAAAAGGTTCTGACGGAAACGACCGGATTTACCCTTTAACATATCGGACAGAGATTTTAATGCTCTGTTTCCGGGGCCGCTAACCGGACGGCCGCGTCTTCCGTTGTCAATCAGTGCATCAACTGCTTCCTGAAGCATACGCTTTTCGTTACGTACGATAATATCGGGAGCACCGAGTTCTAAAAGTCTGCGAAGACGATTGTTACGGTTAATAATTCTTCTGTATAAATCATTTAAGTCGGATGTCGCAAAACGACCGCCGTCTAACTGAACCATCGGACGAAGATCGGGAGGAATTACCGGGATAACATCCAGGATCATCCACTCCGGTCTGTTTCCGGATTCACGGAATGCTTCGATTACCTCAAGACGTTTAACAAGCTTAGTCTTCTTCTGTCCCTTGGTGCTCTCTGCCTTTAATTCTTCCGTAATGGTATTGTATTCTTTCTCAAGATCAATACCTTCCAGTAACTCTTTAATGGACTCTGCGCCCATTCCTACACGGAACTTGTCGCCCCATTTATCTCTGGCATCGGTATACTCTCTCTCAGCAAGAACCTGCTTGAAAGTAAGATCGGTCTCGCCGGGATCCAGTACGATATAGGATGCAAAATACAATACTTTCTCCAGTACCTTCGGAGTAAGATCCAGCATCAAACCGATTCTGGAAGGAATTCCTTTAAAATACCAGATGTGGGATACGGGAGCAGCAAGCTCAATATGTCCCATTCTTTCACGACGTACGCTGGCCTTGGTAATTTCAACACCGCAACGGTCGCATGTAAAACCTTTATAACGGATTTTTTTATACTTTCCGCAATGACATTCCCAGTCTTTGCTGGGTCCGAAAATTCTTTCGCAGAAAAGTCCTTTCGGTTCCGGTTTCAGGGTTCTGTAATTAATAGTCTCAGGCTTGGTAACCTCGCCTCTGGACCAGTCTCTGATTTTTTCAGGTGATGCCAAACCGATTCTGATAGAATCAAAAGAAACCGGTTCATAAGTTTCATTGTTTACTTCGGGCATTTTGGCTCTCCTTTCCCTTTAGCTTTCAGAATCATCAGGATCGTCAGGATCAAAATCCTGGGTATCATCTAAATCATCCATGTCGTCATAACCGTCTTCAACATTCGTCAATTCGCCGTCTTCGTTGAATTCCTGGGTCTGATAACCGTATTTACCCATATCCTCACGCTCATAATCGTAATTCTTCTTGTCTCCCTCCATCTCAATACGATAGGTATTGGTAGGAGCATCAATGTTCTCCTGGAATGTAACTTCATTTCCGTTTTCATCCAATACAGTAACATCGAGACAAAGAGACTGCATTTCTTTCAAAAGTACCTTGAAGGATTCCGGAATACCGGGTGTCGGGATATTCTCTCCCTTGATAATAGCTTCGAATGTCTTAACACGTCCGACAACATCATCCGACTTCACGGTAAGGATTTCCTGCAATGTATAGGATGCACCGTATGCTTCCAGTGCCCAAACTTCCATTTCTCCGAAACGCTGTCCACCAAACTGTGCTTTACCACCGAGAGGCTGCTGCGTTACTAAGGAGTACGGTCCGGTAGAACGTGCATGAATCTTGTCGTCTACCAGGTGATGGAGCTTTAAGTAATGCATGTGACCGATGGTTACCGGGCCGTCAAAGAACTCACCGGTTCTACCGTCACGAAGTCTTACTTTACCGTCACGGCTTAAAGGAACGCCCTTCCAAAGCTCTCTGTGATCTCTGTTTTCATACAGATATTCCAGAACTTCCGGAAGAAGTTCGTCTTTATGCTTTGCTTCAAATTCTTCCCAGGTTCCGTTTACGTAATCGTTTGCGAGATCCAGGGTATCCATAATATCTTTTTCTCTTGCACCGTCGAATACAGGCGTTGCAATGTTAAAGCCGAGCGCCTTAGCCGCAAGGGAAAGGTGAATTTCAAGCACCTGTCCGATATTCATACGGGAAGGAACGCCCAAAGGATTCAATACGATATCAAGAGGACGTCCGTTCGGCAGATACGGCATATCTTCTACAGGGAGTACGCGGGAAACAACACCCTTATTTCCGTGACGACCTGCCATCTTATCGCCGACGGAGATTTTTCTCTTCTGTGCAATGTAAATGCGAACTTTCTGGTTAACTCCGGGTGATAATTCGGAATCTCCGTTTGCTCGGGAGAATACCTTGGCATCTACAACCACACCGTACTCACCGTGAGGAACCTTTAAGGAAGTATCTCTTACTTCTCTTGCCTTCTCACCGAAGATTGCACGAAGCAGTCTCTCTTCAGCCGTAAGCTCAGTCTCTCCCTTGGGAGTTACTTTTCCGACTAAAATATCACCGGCACGAACCTCTGCACCGATACGGATAATTCCGCGGTCATCGAGATCCTTTAATGCATCCTCGCCGACACCGGGAACATCACGGGTGATTTCCTCGGCACCAAGCTTGGTATCTCTGGCTTCCGTTTCATATTCTTCAATATGTACGGATGTATAAACATCTTCACGAACAAGTCTTTCGCTAAGGAGTACCGCATCCTCGTAGTTATAACCTTCCCAGGTCATGAATCCGATTAACGGGTTCTTTCCTAAAGCAAGTTCACCGTTTGCGGTGGAAGGACCGTCTGCAATAACCTGACCTGCTGCAATATGATCGCCCTTGAATACAATAGGCTTCTGGTTGTAGCAGTTGCTCTGGTTGCTGCGAACGAACTTGGAAAGCTTGTATTCCATCTTCTCGCCGTCATCACAGCTTACCTTAATGGTAGTGGAAGAAACATAGGTTACGGTACCGGGTTTCTTTGCAACTACGCAGACACCGGAGTCAACCGCTGTTTTTACTTCCATACCGGTTCCGATTACGGGTGCTTCCGTAAAGAGAAGGGGAACAGCCTGACGCTGCATGTTGGATCCCATCAATGCACGGTTTGCATCGTCGTTCTGTAAGAACGGGATGAGTGCGGTAGCAACCGAGAATACCATACGAGGAGATACGTCCATGTAATCAAACATGCGCTTCGGATACTCCTGGGTTTCCTCTCTGTAACGACCGGCAACCATGTTTCTGAGGAAATGTCCCTTTTCGTCCAGTTTTTCGTTTGCCTGTGCTACATGATAATTATCTTCTTCATCCGCTGTCATATAAACAACTTCATCTGTAACTACAGGGTTCTCCGGATCGGATTTATCGATTTTACGATAAGGAGCTTCCACGAATCCGTATTCGTTAATTCTTGCATAGGATGCAAGAGAGTTAATCAAACCGATGTTAGGACCTTCAGGGGTCTCAATGGGGCACATTCTTCCGTAATGGGTATAATGTACGTCACGAACCTCGAATCCGGCACGGTCTCTGGAAAGACCACCGGGTCCCAACGCGGACAGACGACGCTTGTGGGTAAGTTCACTAAGCGGGTTGTTCTGATCCATGAACTGTGACAGCTGGGAGGATCCGAAGAATTCCTTAATTGCTGCCTGAACGGGCTTAATATTAATCAGGTTCTGCGGAGTCAAGGTTTCCGCATCCTGTGTGGTCATTCTTTCACGAACCACTCTTTCCATTCTGGAAAGGCCGATACGATACTGGTTTTGGAGAAGTTCTCCGACCGCACGAATACGTCTGTTTCCCAAATGGTCGATATCATCATCTCTTCCGATGCCGTATTCCAGATGGATATTGTAGTTGATGGAAGCAAGAATATCCTCTTTGGTAATGTGCTTCGGAATTAAAGTATGTACGTTATTCTGAATTGCATTGGTAAGCTCTTCCGGTTTCTCGCCGAACTCGTTGATTAATTTCATAAGTTCAGGGAAGTAAACAAGCTCCGTGATACCGAGTTCCTTCGGCTCACAGTCAATCCACTCGGTAATATCTACCATTAAGTTGGATAATACCACTACATTCTTCTCTTCTGTCTGAATCAGAACGGACTTTACTGCCGCATTCTGGATTCTGTCAGCGATTTCGGGCGTTACGATATCGCCTGCTTTGGCAATTACTTCACCGTTGTATTCGTTTACAACGTCTGCAGCAAGCTTGTGACCCGAAATACGGTTACGAAGTTTTAATTTCTTATTGAATTTATAGCGTCCGACTTTTGCAAGATCATATCTTCTTGCATCAAAGAACATACTGTTAATAAAGGTTTCCGCACCGAGCGTGGAAAACGGCTCGCCGGGATGTACCTTTGTATAGAACTCGCGAAGTCCGTCTGTGTAATTCTTCGCGGGATCCTTTGCAAAGGATGCACGAATCTTCGGTTCATCACCGAAAGTTTCGATAATTTCTTCATCCGTACCTAAACCAAGACTTCTGATAAATACGGAAATAGGAACCTTTTTCGTTCTGTCAACACGAACGTAAGCAACATCGTTAGAATCCGTCTCGTATTCAAGCCATGCACCACGGTTCGGGATTACCTGTGAAGAATATAATTCCTTACCGATCTTATCACGTGTAATTGTGTAATAGATACCGGGGGAACGAACCAACTGGCTTACGATAACACGCTCCGCACCGTTAATTACAAACGTGCCGTTCTCTGTCATGAGCGGGAATTTGCCCATAAAAATCTCATGCTCTTTAAATCCGTTCTTATTCTTCTCATCAAAAAGACGAACTGTAACGCGCAGGGGAGCTTCGTAAGTAATATCACGTTCCTTGCACTCTTCTATGGTATAGTCCGCCTCATCCTCATAAAGCTTAAAGCCGACAAATTCCATACGAATATCGCCTCCGAAATTCGTAATGGGAGAAATGTCGTCAAATGCTTCTTTAAGCCCTTCGTTTAAGAACCAATTATAAGAGTTCTTCTGAACCTCAATTAGATTGGGCATTTCAAGAACTTCTTTCTGGCGCTGAAAGGACATACGCATACTGTTTCCGTTCACTTTGGGACGTATTCTGTTCTTTTCCATTGACGCTTCCGACCTTCTTTCATAATATTTACGCAAAAGTGTAAAATGGGCATAAAGGGACCCTTTCCCACAATAGCGCACTTTACATTGTAACAAAAAGAGCAATCGGATGTCAACAACTTTTTTCCGATTGCTCTTAATTTTTTTAACTTTGCTTTATTTGGTTTCGAAATCCTTCAAAACCGCTCTCGTTTTCCTTATATTACTTTAAGGTAACCTTAGCGCCTTCAGCCTCAAGTTTGGTCTTAAGTTCTTCAGCTTCTTCCTTGGAAACGCCTTCTTTGATAACCTTAGGAGCGCCGTCAACAACGTCCTTAGCTTCCTTAAGTCCAAGACCTGTAGCATCACGAACAACTTTGATAACCTTAACCTTGTTCGGGCCTGCTTCGGTAAGTTCTACATTGAACTCGGTCTTCTCTTCAGCTGCTGCAGCCTCACCAGCACCTGCTGCTGCAACAACAACGCCTGCTGCTGCGGATACACCGAACTCTTCCTCACATGCTTTTACTAATTCGTTTAATTCAAGTACGCTAAGCTCTTTGATAGCGTCGATAAATTCCTGGGTAGTTAATTTAGCCATTTTTATTTTCCTCCATTATTATTTGTAGTCTAAATTGTTACAATTTTCCGTATCGATTTTACGATACTTTCAAACCGATTTGATTTGAAAAATTTAAGCCTCTGCGCCCTGTTTCTCTGCGATCTGGTTGAGAACGCGAGCCATGTTGGCAATCGGAGACTGCATGCTGCCGAACAATCTTCCAAGAAGAACTTCTTTGGAAGGGATTGCGGAAATCTGCTTGATACCGTCTGCATCGTAAACGGCACCTTCTACAATACCACCTTTAACTTCAAGTTTGTCAGCGGTCTTTGCAAAATTGCAAAGTACTCTGGCAGGTGCTGTAGCATCCTCTGTAGAATAAGCCATTGCACTGGGTCCCTCTAAGTAAGGAGCAAGTCCTTCACAATCGGTTCCTTTGAATGCAAAGTTCATCATGGTGTTCTTGTATACCTTATAGGTAACACCTGCTTCACGAAGCTCTTTACGAAGTCTGGTGTCCTGCTCTACGGTAAGTCCGCGATAGTCTACAAGTACAACGGATTTGGCATCTTTAATACCTGCAGAAATCTCTTCCACGATGGGGCTTTTCAACTCAACTTTAGCCATTTGATTTTCCTCCTTTTCTTTATTTTGTTGCCGAAAAAGAGATTTTTAATATGAAAAACCTCTTGCCGCAAGGACAAGAGGTGATTAAACCGGATAAAATCCCTATTGAAATCTCACTCATCCTCGGTAGGCGCTGTGCTTACGCCGCATATCCGCGGCACCTACTGTCTTCGGCATGGTCGTTTTGGCGACCTTATCTAGAATATCATGCTTCCGTACCCGTGTCAATTGGAAATTTCTGAATTCTGTACTTTTCTAAATGGCTCGCATCGTGTCTTCACGCTCGCCCCTGCGGCTCCATCTAGCGCAGGGGATCCGCAGTGGCGAACTACAAGCCACTCGCTCGAGGAAATACATTATACAGCGGACGATTGTAATGTTTGTAGCCGTGGGTACTTGATGAGCGTCGGTTCTTAATGAGCAAGACGCCAGTCAAAGCGAATTTAGAACCGCTACGTGAATCAGCGTATCAAAACTAAATTGCGTTGCAATTTTGTTTTGGAGCGTGCCCACGGGACAAATATTCAATCGGAAGCACCCGAATCCGCATTCATTCAATTACTTTGCCAGTTCGCTTTCCGAATTACAGCTTAGCTCCGTTTACTTTCACGCCGGGGCCCATGGTAGTGGAAAGGGTAATGCTTCTTAAGTACTGACCCTTTAATGCGCTGGGCTTAGCCTTGATGATTGCACCCATAAGTGCATCGAAGTTCTGGTTTAACTGCTCCTCGGTAAAGGAAGCCTTTCCAATCGGGCAGTGGATGATATTTGCCTTATCAAGTCTGTACTCGATTTTACCGGCTTTAATATCATTGATAGCCTTGGTAACGTCCATTGTTACGGTACCTGCCTTCGGGTTCGGCATAAGTCCTTTAGGACCGAGCACCTTACCGAGACGACCTACAACACCCATCATGTCGGGAGTTGCAACAACAACGTCGAAATCAAGCCATCCTTCATTCTGAATCTTGGGAATTAATTCGTCGCCGCCTACGAAATCAGCGCCAGCTGCTTCTGCCTCGGCAACCTTGTCACCCTTTGCGAAAACAAGTACACGAACTGTCTTACCTGTTCCGTTGGGAAGTACAACCGCACCACGAATCTGCTCTTCAGCGTGACGTCCGTCACATCCGGTTCTGATATGAACTTCTACAGTTTCGTCAAACTTTGCTGTAGCGGTTTTCTTTACTAATGAAATTGCATCTGCAGGATCATAAAGAACGCTTCTGTCTACCTGCTTTGCAGCCTCGTTATATTTCTTTCCGTGTTTCATTCTGATATCCTCCTTGTGGTTCAATGCATATAAAATGCTCCCACGTTCTCCTACTGTTAGTCTTCTACTACGATACCCATACTTCTTGCGGTACCTTCAATCATGCTCATAGCTGCTTCAATGCTTGCTGCATTTAAATCCGGCATCTTCATTTCTGCGATCTCACGGATCTTATCCTTGGAAATCTTTGCTACCTTTTCCTTGTTCGGCTTTCCGGAAGCTGATTTCAAATTGCAAGCCTTCTTAAGAAGAACTGCAGCAGGCGGAGTCTTGGTAATAAAACTGAAAGATTTGTCTGCATAAACTGTGATAACAACAGGAATGATTAAATCACCCTTATCTGCTGTCTTTGCGTTGAACTGCTTTGTGAATTCAACGATGTTTTGCGTTGAACTGCTTTGTGAATTCAACGATGTTTACACCATGCTGTCCAAGTGCAGGACCAACCGGTGGTGCCGGTGTTGCTTTGCCGGCAGGAATCTGTAATTTGATATAACCTGTTACTTTCTTTGCCATTTTGGCTACCTCCTGATAAATGTGGTTCGGCGCTTCTTCTTAATCCAAAAGAAAAATCAATTAAAGTCCCGAAGAAGCTCCCACTGCCGTCACACAGAGTGTTTCGGCAACTTTGCTGCTCTATATAAAAGGAATACTCCCTCTATATCAATTTTTAATCTTTCTTACATCGGTAAATGCAATCTCAACAGGTGTCTCGCGGCCGAACAGATCAACGTTGATAATAACAACCTGCTTGCCTTCATCCACACGCTTAACGATTCCGACAGTATCCTGCCATACACCGGATGTAACGGAAACCTGGTCTCCCTCTTTGACATCCAGATGAATCTTTCTCTCGCCTGCGCCGACATTTAAGACTCTCATTTCATCTTCCGATAAAGGAACTGGCTTGCTTCCGGGTCCTACGAATCCGGTAACACCACGCGTATTACGAACTACATACCATGCATCGTTATTATCGGCATCCATGTGAATCAGAACATATCCCGGGAATAACTTCTTGGAAACAGTCTTCTTCTGGTTATTCTTGGTTTCCACAACATCCTGCATCGGAACGCGGACTTCTAAAATCTCATTCTCAAGGTGACGGTTCTCAACGGCTTTCTCGATATTGGCTTTCACCTTGCCTTCATATCCGGAATAAGTATGTACAACATACCATCCCATGCCCTTGCCGCTCTTGTTGTCGGACTGACCGATATCGTATTCTTCTTCCTGCTTTGCACCTTCTTCTGTGTTTGCAGCCTCTGCAGGTGCAACATCTGCGGATACAGCATCCGCACTCTCTGCAACGGGAGCACTGATTTCTTCCGTAGCAGGTGCATCGGAAGGAGTTTCATTTACTGCATTTTCCACCGTTTCGGGTGCGGCCGAAATTTTATTCTCTTCCATATATTGTATGTCCTCTCAATTATAAGTTGATGAGTTTGTCGATACCTGTTTTTGCAAGAAAATCAATGCCTGCAATGAGCGCAGAACAAACAACCGTAATGAATGTAACCAATACGGTCTGTTTGATAATGTCATCTTTGGTAGGCCAGGTGATTTTCTTAAATTCACGCTTTACGCCATGAAAGAAATTCGGCTTGTTTTCTTTATTATTTGAATCTGCCATTTTACGTCCTTTCAGTTCGTAAGGAATCTTATAAACAATTTAAAAAATTATTTGGTTTCCTTATGTAACGTATGAGCCTTGCAGAATCTGCAATACTTCTTGGTTTCCATTCTGTCCGGATGAGTCTTCTTATCCTTGGTCAGGTTATAGTTACGCTGTTTGCATTCTGTACATGCTAAAGTAATTCTGGTGCGCATTTCTTTTTCCTCCGTAAATATCCGTATATAATATGTAACATGTCCTACTTGCTGCTTCGCATGGATATTTCGAATCGCCCTGAAAATTAACCCATGCGAGCATGGTTAATTTTCTGCCGCTTCGAAATACACGCAAGTAGTGATTTTTAGTGCACAAAAAAAAGGACCTAAAAACTAATGTCGCTTTAGTAGAATATCACAGGAATCCTATCCCGTCAATAAAATGTTGAAATAAAATGAGAAATATAATTTAAATATGAAGTTTACTGATAAAGTGTAATGACAAAATATTCTATTGAAAAGAGTAGGGAGAAAAAACTCCCTACTCTCCAAGACCACCTTCAATCACTGCAACCAAATGATCCAATGCCTCTTTTTCATCAACACCTTCACATATCAGTTTGATCTCGTCACCGCTTTTGACACATGCTCCGAGTACGCTCAGTACGCTCTTTGCATTCGCCGTACTGTCACGAAACTGGAATGTAATCAGTGACTTATACTGGATTGCTTCTTTACACAACGTCCCCGCCGGTCCAAGATGCAGTCCGGTAGGATTCTTAATCACTACGCTCTGACTAACCATCTGCGTACCTCCAATTCATTTAGTTTTTTTGCTTTTGCTATTTTTGCATTTCCGGACTTTCCGATCCCCCGAACGGAAAGTCCGCTTTTACTTCAAATTCAATTTGCTTTATTTCAATATAAAAGTCCTGTAACCCAATAAAATTATACCATACAGAAAGTCTTTAAAGCAATATCAAATCCTTACTTACATGATGGTGCTCTGAATCAAATCTGCAAGCTTTCTTGCTTCCTCATCAATCATCTTCTGATCCTTGCCTTCGATCATAACACGTACCATCGGTTCAGTTCCGGAAGGACGGATTAATACTCTTCCTTCACCGGCAAACTTCTTGTTTAATTCCTCGATTGCTGCCGCAATTTCGGGATATTCCATATAATGCTCTTTCTTGTGGTTCGGAACCTTTGCATTAACAAGTGCCTGAGGAAGTACTTCCATAATAGATGCAAGCTCGGATAATTTCTTTCCGGTATCTACAACAACCTGAAGAAGGAGAAGTGCGGATAAGAGTCCGTCACCGGTGGTGTTGCGATCTAAGAAAATGATATGTCCGGACTGCTCGCCGCCTAAGTTGTAATCATGCTCCTTCATATGCTCCAAAACATAACGGTCGCCAACCTTCGTGGTTTCCAAGTTGATTCCGTTTTCCTTTGCCATAAGGGTCATACCGAGGTTACTCATAACGGTAACAACAATAGTATTCTGCTTTAAGGAGCCTCTTTCCTTCATATAATTTCCGATAATCGACATGACCTGGTCGCCGTCTACCAATTTTCCGTTTTCGTCTACGGCAAGCATTCTGTCCGCATCTCCGTCAAATGCAAGTCCCAAGTTTGCCTTTTCATATACAACTCTTGCACATAACTCTTCCATATGAGTGGAACCGCAGTTTGCATTGATATTGGTTCCGTCCGGATTGTTGTGAATTGCAACCACGTTTGCACCGAGTTCTTTCAATGCTTCCACGGAAGTATAATAGGAAGCACCTTCTGCACAGTCCACTACGATTTTTAATCCGGAAAGATCTACGTTTACGGAACGGATGGAGTGGTTAATATACTCTTCTCTTGCATCCGTACGATATTTAATCTTACCTACACCGGAGCCGGTCGGAAAATTCACACCCTTCATGTTATTCTTGATCAGTGCTTCAATTTCGTCCTCGAGTGCATCCGGAAGTTTGTATCCTTCTCCGTCAAAGAATTTGATTCCGTTGAATTCCACGGGATTGTGGGATGCGGAAATAACAACACCTGCATCCACTTTATATTTCTTAGCAAGATATGCAACTGCGGGAGTCGGAAGAACTCCTACGTAAACCGCATTTGCACCTACCGAGCAGGCACCTGCCATAAGTGCATTTGCAAGCATATCTCCGGAAATTCTTGTATCGCAGCCTACCATGATGGTCGGTTTATGATTTGTCTCCTTGGATAATACATACGCGCCTGCCTGTCCGAGCTGCATTGCAAGAAGCGGAGTCAGCTCCTCATTTGCCACGCCACGTACACCGTCTGTTCCGAACATTCTTCCCATTTTTTACCTCTTTCCCAGAACCTTGTTCTGTTATATAGTTATTTGTTTTTATTGTACTAATTTTATTATACTTTACCGGCAATTATAAAAGTCTTGGAGACGGGCTCTATAGAACGGGAGCAAAGCTCAACCTTTCTTTTAATCTGTAAAGTTTGAATTGCGAGCCTCTACGAGACCGTCGAAAAAACATTATAATTGCTTCATGTATAATGCATTAAAACTATTGCTCATCGAAAACCCGGACTCTGACGGAGCATCCTTCCTCCATCCGCACGCCGTTCGGAAGAACCATCTGCGGTACCATTGTATAAATACCGTTCGGAATTTCCGTATATTCGTGATCACGTTCATACGCATCGATATCGATGGATACGATCAGAGTCTTCTCATCCACTTCGCCGATTAATTCGGACAGACCGTAGATTCTGACGATAAGTTTTCCGTCCTGAATGAAGTCACCTTCCTCTAATATTTCTCCCGCCTTTCCTTCAGGCAGACCGACAAAACGAATCTCCGAAATGTCTTTTGTCAAAATCGTATAGGTTTCCTTGCGGATTAATCCGGTTGCCTTTGCATATCCGTCATATCCTTTTTCTGCAAGTTCCACACCGGCAGGAAGATAATCGGTTAAATCAACCTCAACCGTAAGATTGGTTCTGAGCCCGTCCACGTTGAGCGCATCACCTTTGACCGTAATACGGTTGATATTCTCAACCACGCCCTTTCTGCCGCAGATTAATACACTGTCATAATCCGTAATTACTTCTCCGGTCAGTGCATATCCTTCTTCGGGAGTACCGTTAAACTCATATACCACGTCAACTTCCTTCGAGAAAAGGATCTCCTGATTGATATTGACATTGGAAATATTCATGTTGATTCTGGAGGATTCCACTCTCACTCCGTCTTCATCATAAAGATAAATCGGAACGGATGCAGAAACATTCGAGGATGCATTATCCACATTCAAAATTGCCTTTGCACTCTCTATCGTGGAAACAATGGATTCCGGGCCTGAAATCTGCACCTGGTTCAAGTCCACTGTTCTGGTGCCTAAAACATAATCCTCGGCAGGTGTTCCTTCTGTCTCTACAACGATACGTTTCGTGGTTCTCTGCAGCTTTTCGATATTCAGTTTTACATTTTCCGAACTTAATTTGATATTGTCCAGTTCATTTCCGGATTTGCCGCTTGTTACCTTAATGGAAATGGTATTCATACTGGATAAATCCTTCATATCCGCGGTTGCGATAATATTATCCTCGGAAATATCTTCAATGATGCTTCTTCTTCCGGTAACGGTAACATCGATAATATCCGAATTATCCAAAACCTCATAGCACAAGCCCTGTTTTTCAAGCTCGGTGCCATGCAGAATCTTAACCTGAACTCCGGAAAATTGGACGCTCTTAACCGGATCGTCGATATTCACGACGATCAGCCATAAGATTACTGCAAATACCAATGCAAGAATCTTCAAATCAAGATTGTGAGTCAATTTTTCCTTCATCTGACTACTGCTCCGATATCTCTTCCGGTTTCTTCTCTTTACCGGTTAGTCTTATCTTTCTTTTTTTTATTCTTTATTTTCTTTATCTTCTTTATTTTCTTTATCTTCTTTATTCTTTTCCTTGCGGCTTGCTTTCTCTTCCTTGCGTTTTGCTTTTTCTTCTTTACGGCTCAATTTCTTTTCTTCACCGTTTTGGCCGCCCTCTTCCTTATTTTCCTTCTTCGCTTTGATCTTGGAAATAAGGCTATTCTTCTCCGCAATATGCTTGTTTTGTACGATTTCAAGTTTCTCTCTGAGTTCGGTTACGTCAAGTGCACGGAAAAGCTCTCCGCCGTAAGCCACGCTTACCTTTCCGGTCTCCTCACTGACAACCACCGTCATGGAATCGGAGTTTTCGGAAATTCCGACTGCCGCACGGTGTCTGGTACCGAGGTCCTTACTGAGAGTCCTCTGATCGGAAAGCGGAAGGTAGCAGGTCGCTGCTGCCACACGGTCGCCTCTTACAATAACCGCACCGTCATGAAGCGGTGTATTATGTTCAAAAATATTTATGAGAAGCTGACTCGTGACAACGCCGTCCACCGCAATACCGGTTCTTTCATATTCTCCCAACGGAGAATCCTGCTCTATTACAATAAGGGCGCCGGTTTTTGCGCGTCCCATCTCATAGCTTGCAACAATAATCTCATTTAAGGTTTTATCGGAGAAACGCCCTTCTTCCTTTTTATTTTCCATCTTAATCAAAGCGGAAATAAAATTCGTCTGGCCAAGTTCCTCAATAAGCCTTCGGATTTCCGGCTGGAGCGCAACGATAATTGCAAGGGCAATGAGAGTAAACAGACTCTTCGCCAGCCAGATGATGGTATTCATATTAAACAAAACAGCAATGGCCATGAAAACAAGCACAATTGCAAGGCCCTTAACGATGGACCAGGCTCTCGTGTTCTTCACCCAAACCATTGCTCTGTACAAAATAAACGCAAGAATTAAGACTTCCACGACGTCGGAAATTCCGACTCTGGGGAGACGAAACGCTGATAAATATTCAATTATAACGTTTCCGAAATTAGCCATTTAAAATATGCCTTATTTTCTTCTGCGAGGCGCATTCTCCCTTCCGGCATCGTCAGATGCCTTGTCATGTCCGGAGGACTTTACTTTCTTTACCTTCTTGTCCGCGGTAGAAAGGGTAACCTTCGGAATTGCTTTTACGAAGTAATAATATTCATCATCTTCAAACTGCACCTTCTCCGCCCTCGCATAATCCAGGTTAAAGGCGAAGAATTTAATCACCACGGCAATAGCGAAACCGATGATGGTTCCGAAGATGGTACCGAATACGGGAACCTGCGTGGAAAGTGCAAGGTCTCCTACAAAGAGAATCAGTATGTTAACCAGGGCACCGACAATCATGGCAATCGTCCATGCATGGTCAATGTTCATTTTTCTGATGAAATAAACCATAAGGCAGGCTACGGAGAATGCGATTACCGCAACGAGCATTGCCTTGTTGCCGACCATTCCGTCGATGATGGATTTAAACTTGGTCGCCATTTCATTCATCTTTACCCCGCCGTCCGACTTCGAAAGTCCGGAAACGAGATTCAGCGCATAATATGCAATAACGCCGCAGCCTACGGACACTGCCGTGCCGGGGCCGCCGAGCAGACCCGCTGCAAGGGTAACCGCGCAGGGGACTTTAAACGTAAATGCCAGCGGAAGCATAACTGCCACGATTCCGTCCTTCGGGCTGAACCTGAAATAAAGAAGGAACAGGACGATGAATATGATCCCGACAACCGCCGCCGCTTCCAGCGACAGGGCATACACATGTAAAAGGCATACTACTGCTGCCGCAATTACAAGGAAATTCAAAGGAAGGAAGGAGCAAAGGAGTGCAAGTACAAATGCAATCGGGAATTTTGCCAGCTTCTCCATGTATCCCAGTTTTGAATTAATTACAAGGAATGTCACCAAAGCGAGAATGAATTTCAATACGGGGACGATAAAACTCTCGTATTTACCGTATATGTTTTTCAAAAACTCTCTGATCTCCAATAGTTTCGTCATTACTGTCTTTTTTCCTTTCTTTCCCGTTGATAGAGAATCTGCAGACGTCTCAGATTATTGAAATAAACTTTCAGGCGTGTACGGGCTTTCCTATAACGAACAGCAAAACAAATATAGGAAATCAGACAATAGGCTGCCACAAAAATCACATAATACAGTAGGATTTTTCCCGCAAGCTGTGCTACATCCGCGCGATAAATGCCATCCACAAATGCTTCGGAATCATAAAGCACGTAAAGGCCGAAGCCCAGCACGAAGGAAATGGAAGCGGAAATTAAGGAACCGATCAGGCGAAGTGAAATATAATCGCTTCTGAAATAAGTGCCGATTTTTTTATTCTCTTTTCCCTCTCTTTTCTCGTGCATGGCCAGATGGCTCATTAAAATGACACGTTGTTCATTCAGCATTCTAATACCCTCTCCCTGTTGCCAGGGTTATAAAATAAATAGTCTCCACACCCACAGTTTTAAGAACCGCTGCCGCAGCACCGATCGTACTTCCTGTGGTGTAGATATCATCCACTAATATTACAGTCTTTAATTTTACATCATTTTCGGCAATATGAAAAGCCTTTTTCATATTATTTCTGCGTTCAAGCCGCCCCAGTTCCTTTTGTACTTTCGTAACATTCGGACGAAGTAAAAAATCATTGACCACCGGAACTCCCGTGACCTTTCCGATTTCGCGCGCCAGTATTTCCGCCTGATTGTATCCGCGTATGCGGTATTTCTTTTCATGTAAGGGAATCGGAAGCAGTGCATCCGGCTTAATCTTCCGGATTTCTTCCCTGTAATGCTCTCCTAAGATTCGCCCGTAATACTCCCCGTATTCCGGCCGGCCGAGATTTTTAAATGCAGAGATGGAATCATGAATGGATTGATATTCGAAAAGGGAGAAGCCCCTGTCATATTCCCCGGGATTACGAAGACAGTCGTAACAATAGATTTCTCCGGGGGTGTTGATATGCTTGGAACATTTCAGGCATCTGGGCGGTTGAACAATCCGGGGAATCCCGGCACATTCCGGGCAGATTCGCTGACCCTCCGGCTGTGCCCTGTCACAGATTGGGCAGTGCACGGGAAAGAAAATCCGCCCTATTTTGTCATAATCCATCGGCAAACACCTCCCTTAAGCGTTCTTTCAAACCGGTATCGCGCTTTAAATCGCCTTCCGTTTCCACCATCCGCTTAACCATCTCCCACTTTCCGAGAATCATGACGCACCTGGTTCCGCGGCTGATTGCGGTATACAGAAGGTTTCTCGTATAAAGCATTTTCGGACCCTCCAGGAGCGGAATGATTACCGCCGGATACTCGCTTCCCTGGGATTTGTGAATCGTTACGGCGTAGGCAAGCTCCAGTTCGTCCAGCATTTCTTTTTCATATTCCACTTCCTTTTGGTCGTCGAAAGTTACGGTCAGCGTTTTTTCGAAGACGTTAATCGTCGTAATCGTTCCGGTGTCCCCGTTAAAAATTCCTTCGCCCTCGTCTCCCACGATCCCGTTAATTCCGTAAATCCGCCATTTGACGGAATAGTTGTTTTTCATCTGCATGACCTTGTCACCCAGACGGAAAATATGGTCACCACGTAAAAGCTCCGGCTTTTTGGAAGATGCGGGGTTACATTTCTCCTGCAGGATTTCATTTAAGCGGTTTACACCGACATTTCCCATTTTCATGGGTGTCAGAATCTGGATTTTATTTGACGGAATCCCGAATTTGGACGGAATTTTATCCTGAATCAGCAAAAGGAGGTCTCTGCAGACGGAAGACGCCTCCGATCTTTCCACAAAGAAGAAATCCCCGCCGGTCATGGTAATGTCGGGCAGAAGTCCGCGTCTTATTAAATCGGCATTCATGACAATGTCACCGCCTTCGTCCTGGCGATAGATTTTTTCCAGCGTAGTACACTTGATTCCGTTAACGTCCAGGAGATCTTTCAGAATATTTCCCGGGCCAACGCTCGGCAGCTGGTTGGAATCTCCGGAAAAGATCATTCTGCAGCCGACGGGTACGGCGGAAAGAAGAGACTTAAAAAGGAGGGTATCCACCATGGACATTTCATCCACGATAATGACGTCCGCCTCGAGCGGATTCCATTCGTTTCTGCCGAAAATCGCCGCATCCTCATCTTCCGGTGCGCCGCTTACTTCCAGCATGCGGTGGATGGTCTTTGCTTCATATCCGGTCGCTTCCTCCATTCTCTTTGCCGCCCTTCCGGTTGGAGCACATAAAAGCACCGTCTGACCGAGACTGTCAAAATAGCGGATGATTGTCCGGATTGTGGTCGTCTTTCCCGTTCCGGGACCGCCCGTTAAGATGAAAAGGCCGTTCGATGTTGCGTTGATTACCGCATCGGTCTGAACGTCATCAAGCGTTATATTGTCTTCTTCTTTGATTTCTTCTATCCTTGCGATGATTCTTTTTTTCTCCTCCAGACCGGGTCTTTGGTCCAGGAATGCTTCTCTCAGTTCGAAAAGGCGGTGCGCAACGTAGCTTTCTGCCTGATACAGGGAATGCAGAAAGACTTTGTTTCCTTCTTTAATCACAATCTTTTTTTCAACGGATAACGGCATAAGCCTGTCTTCAATATTCTCTTCCGGCAGTTTTAAAAGTTCTGCCGCATTCGGCAAAAGGCGGTCTTTTGGCATAAACGTATTCCCTTCCCCTGCATAACGGGAAAGGCAGTAAAGAATACCGCAGTCAATCCGGTCCGGCGAATTTGACGGAATTCCGGTTTTATTCGCAATTTCATCCGCGGTAAGAAAACCGATTCCGTGAATCTCATCCGCAAGCTTATAAGGGTTTTCGCGAAAGATCTGATAGACATCGCCTTTGTAACGGTTATAGATTTTAATCGCCATGGAGTCGGATATGCCGTATCCGGTCAGGAAAATGACGATCTCCCGCAGTTCTCTTTTTTCCAGAACCTGCACACCGATTTCCATTGCCATTCTTGCACTGATGCCCTTGATTTCGGCAAGGCGTTCGGGTTCTTCTTCCATGACACGGAAGGTGTCCGTCTTGAATTTTTTTACGATTCTGGAAGCTAACGCTGCGCCGACTCCTTTAATCGCGCCGGAAGCAAGGTAACGCTCAATGCTGATAATATCCTCTTTCGGAAGAATCTTAAAAGAAGAAACCTTGATTTGCGGTCCGTAGACAGGGTGAATTACCTCGGTGCCCTCAATTTCAAGATTGTCGCCGACTTCAATTCCGATGACGGTGCCTAAGCATTTCATCTCTCCGTCTTCGAAATCGTCGCTGACGAGATTATAGATGCCGTGCGGGACGCCATCTTTTTTAAATGAAAAATATTCTACGTAACCGGTGTATTTCATGAATTACCTCATATTACCATGTGGTTGGCTGGTCCAATCGGAGGTCTCGTAGAGGGTCGCAATTTATACAAAATTGTAAATATAAAGGCTATGCGTTGCTCCCGTTCTATAGAGCCCTCCGCTTAGACCTTCCAACCACTCAATAACGAATAATTAGAATTAGTTAGAAATAAAGATTCAAGAATCGGGAGGGGAAGCCCCTCCCGATAAAACATAATTGCAATTAAGGTTCCGTATTGTTCTCTGCTAAGAACTCCACGTACTTTCCTGTTCCGATGGCAACGCAGGTCATCGGTTCCTCGGCAGTCATGGTATTGATGCCGGTTCTGGATTCAATTAATTCTTCCAGCCCCCTTAACATACTTCCGCCGCCGGTTAATACGATACCGCGGTCTGCGATATCCGCCGCAAGCTCGGGAGGAGTACGCTCCAGAACACCGTGAATTGCTTCGACAATCTTGGATGTGGTATCACGAAGAGCATCTTCGATTTCCTCGGAGGAAACCTTGACGGAATTCGGAAGACCGGTAAGAAGGTTTAATCCCCTTACATCCATGTATATTACTTCGGGAAGCTTATATGCTGCGCCAATCTTAATCTTGATATCTTCAGCGGTACGCTCACCGATGGTTAAGTTGTGATTCTTCTTCATGTATTTCACGATGGCTTCATCGAAATCATCGCCTGCTACGGGAAGGGAATCGCTGACAACGTTTCCGCCGAGAGAAATTACTGCGATATCCGTGGTTCCGCCGCCGATATCCACAATCATGTTTCCGCAGGGTTTGGAAATGTCGATTCCTGCACCGATTGCTGCTGCGATCGGCTCCTCAATAATGGAAACCTCTCTCGCACCTGCCTGGTAGGTTGCGTCTTCTACCGCTTTTCTCTCTACTTCGGTAACACGGCTCGGTACACAAACGGAAATTCTGGGTTTCCTAAATGTCCTCTTGCCGATTGCCTTCTGGATGAAATACTTCATCATTTTTTCGGTTACGGTGTAGTTGGAAATAACACCCTTACGAAGCGGTCTTACGGCTACTATATTTCCCGGTGTACGACCGAGCATCAGTCGCGCGTCTTCTCCGATTGCTTTGATTTTCTTTGTGTCATAATCGAATGCTACTACGGACGGCTCCTTTAAAACTACGCCTTTTCCTCTGATATATACAAGAACACTAGCGGTTCCTAAATCTATTCCGATATCTGTATACTGCATAAATCTATTCCTCTTTCATTACTTCTGTCACAAAAATAAGCACCCGCCGGATTGCATGAATCACTCAAAACCATAAAAGCGGTAATAAACATTTTAACCGCAGTGTAAAAATAATACAAGGGTAAAATCATATAAATTTCGGTAAAGTTTCCGTGAAATTTCCGTTTACACGGGACCGCTCTTTATACGTTCCGTTTTTCTGCTGATTCGGTGAAGCTTCCAGCTGTTAAGAATCAGCCGAAGCGTTTCATCGACTACAACCATGATAAAAATTTCGATAATGCCCATGTGAAGCACAAGCACCATGACGGAACTGGCCGCAATTACAAAAACGGTCCCGAAAAGCTGTGTCTTTAACATCCAGGAAGGCTCGCCGTATCCCTTTATTCCCGATAAAAACACGGTCTATCATCATCTGTAATTCCGAAATCAGGCTCGAAAGCATAATCGGTACTGCAATGGCAAGTATCCTTTTTATATAATTTTTATTCTCTTTTTTGTGAATCACTCTTCGTTTTTTTCATCCATATATTACGAACGCTGTTTCTTTGCACGTTCAATCATCTTCTTAATATAGAATCCGGTGTAGGATTCCTTCTTCTTCGCAACTTCTTCCGGTGTGCCGCAGGCAATCACGGTTCCTCCCTTATCACCGCCTTCGGGACCCATGTCAATGATGTAGTCCGCGGTCTTGATGACATCAAGGTTATGTTCGATTACAACAACCGTATTTCCGCCTTCGGTCAGGCGCTGCAGAATTTCCACGAGTTTGTGGACATCCGCAAAATGCAGGCCGGTGGTCGGCTCGTCCAGGATATAAATGGTCTTGCCGGTGCTTCGTTTGGAAAGTTCCGTGGCAAGCTTGATTCTCTGTGCCTCACCGCCGGACAGTGTCGTCGACGGCTGGCCGAGTCTGATATAGGAAAGTCCCACATCATAGAGTGTCTGAATTTTATTGCGGATGGAAGGAACATTTTCAAAAAACGGCAGTGCCTCTTCCACCGTCATGTTAAGAACATCCGAAATATTCTTTCCTTTGTAATGCACATCCAGTGTTTCCCTGTTGTAACGCTTTCCGCCGCAGACCTCACAGGGTACATATACATCGGGAAGGAAATGCATCTCAATCTTGATAATTCCGTCACCCTGGCAGGCTTCACATCGTCCGCCTTTTACATTAAAGGAAAATCGCCCCTTGGCAAATCCCTTTGCCTTGGCATCCGCCGTATTGGCAAACAGATCACGGATCATGTCGAATACACCCGTATAGGTTGCTGGATTCGATCTCGGCGTCCTTCCGATCGGGGACTGATCGATATTGATGACCTTATCGAGTTTCTCCACACCGGTGATGGTCTTATGTTTTCCGGGAAGCGTAATTGCCCGGTTTAATTTCTTTGCAAGTTTCTTATAAAGAATCTCGTTGATTAATGAACTCTTTCCGGAGCCGGATACTCCGGTTACACAGGTAAATACTCCGATGGGGATTTTTACATCGATATTTTTTAAATTATTCTCGGCGGCCCCTTTTATTTCCAGAAAATCCACAGGTTTTCTGCGCGTCTTCGGTATCGGAATGAATTTCTTTCCGCTTAAATACTGTCCGGTTACCGATTCCGGAACTTTCATAATGTCCTCCGCGGTACCGAGTGCGGTCACTTCTCCGCCCTCCGAACCGGCGCCCGGACCGATATCCACAATATAATCAGCGGCATACATCGTATCCTCGTCATGTTCCACGACAATCAGCGTGTTACCGAGATCACGGAGATTTTTCAGCGCATTTAAAAGCTTGTCATTGTCCCTCTGGTGAAGACCGATGCTTGGCTCGTCCAGGATATAGCAGACTCCGACCAGACCGGAACCGATCTGTGTGGCAAGACGGATTCGCTGTGCCTCTCCGCCGGATAAGGAACCGGTTGCCCTGGCGAGTGTCAGATATTCCAGCCCCACTTCTTTTAAGAAGCCCACTCTTGCAATGATTTCACGAAGGATTCGCTCGCCGATTAACTGCTCCCTTTCATCCAGCTTCAGATTTTTCAGATACTCCATTAACTCCAGAACCGAAAGATTCGTGATTTCGTATATATTCTTCTGATTGATGGTTACGGCTAAGGATGTCTGTTTTAAACGCATTCCCCTGCAGGCGCTGCAGGGTGTGATATTCATGTATTTTTCATATTCCTGTTTCTGCGTCTCCGAGAAAGTCTCGCGGTATCTGCGCTCCTCGTTTCGAAGGAGTCCTTCGAAAACAGTCGGGTACACACCTCTTCCGCGCTGTCCGACGTAATGCACATCGACACTTTCCTCCGTACCGTCGATGATCACGCTCTGAACCTTCGCCGGTAATTTTTCAAAGGGAGTATCCAGGGAAAACTTAAACTTCTTCGCAAGTGCCTCCAAAAGCGCATGGGTAAAGCTGTCATCATTCTTGCTCGATGCCCAGCCCGGCGCCTGGATTGCGCCTTCATTCAATGACAGCGTCGGATCCGGAATCATTAAATCAGCGGAAAAATCCATCTGATAACCGATTCCCGCGCAGACCGGACAGGCTCCGAAAGGATTGTTAAAGGAAAAACTTCTGGGCTCGATTTCATCAATGCTCACCCCACAGTCCGGGCAGGCAAAGGACTGTGAAAAATGCATTTCCTCTCCGCCTACCACGTCAACGGTAAGCAGACCTTCCGCGATTTCCAGTACATTGTCAATCGAGGAGGAAAGACGCATCAGAATCTCCGGCTTAATGACAAGCCGGTCCACCACGATTTCGATTGTGTGTTTGATATTCTTATCGAGTTTGATTTCCTCAGACAAATCGTATAAATTGCCGTCGATACGTGCACGGACATAACCGTTCTTTCCGGCACGTTCCAGAACCTTGGCATGTTCTCCCTTTTTTCCGCGAACAACCGGTGCCAGAAGCTGAATCTTTGTACCCTCCGGCAGTTTCATAATCTGGTCCGCCATCTCGTCCACGGACTGTCTTTTAATGACCTTGCCACAGTTCGGACAATGCGGAACACCGATTCTTGCATAAAGAAGACGGAAGTAATCATAAATCTCCGTTACGGTTCCGACCGTGGAACGGGGGTTGCGGTTCGTGGATTTCTGGTCGATACTGATTGCCGGCGATAGTCCGTCAATTCGCTCCACGTCCGGTTTCTCCATCTGTCCTAAGAACTGACGCGCATAGGAAGATAAGGATTCCATGTAACGTCTCTGCCCTTCGGCATAGATTGTATCAAATGCAAGCGAAGACTTTCCCGAACCCGAAAGACCGGTTAAAACCACCAGGCGGTTTCTCGGAATATTCACATTCAGGGACTTTAAATTATTCTCCTTCGCTCCCCGGATCCGGATTAACTCCCCCTTCGGAAGCATCTTCACATCCTCCGGGTGAAGCGCGAGGGGATTCGTATTCATTTCCTTCTTGTCACTCTTCTTAGCCATTTCTTTTATTCCTTAGTTATCAACTATTCTTTTCAACCTTTATTTGCAGCTTGACTTTGAAAATGTTTTACGGAACATTCTAATTTGCTGCATATATAAACTATTACGAAACATTTATTGTAAATTCATTATTTCATTATACAGCGGACAATTGTAATGTTTGTAGCCGTGGGTACTTGATGAGCGTCGGTTCTTAATGAGCAAGACGTCAGTCGAAGCGAATTTAGACCCGCTACGTGAATCACGTAGCGAGAGCGTGCCCACGGGACAAATATTCAATTGGCAGCGTCCTCATATAATAATTATAAATGCTTCCTTACTTCGATCATGCGATCCCTGAGTTCCGCAGCCGTCTCGAAGTCAAGCTGCGCCGCAGCCTTCTTCATCGCTTTCTCGAGATTCTTCATCATCTTCTCAAGCTCAGCCTTACTCATGGATTCGGGATCCTTTTCGAACTTCTTCTCATCGGAAGCAACCTTCTTCGAAATACTGATCAGATCCCGAACCGCCTTCTGAATCGTGGTCGGCGTGATTCCGTTTTCCTCATTGTATTTCATCTGGATGCTGCGTCTTCGGTTGGTCTCCGTGATTGCTCCCTTCATGGAATCGGTAATGGTATCCGCATACATAATGACGCGGCCTTCCGCATTTCTTGCGGCACGTCCGATGGTCTGAATTAAAGATGTCTCGCTTCGAAGGAATCCCTCCTTGTCCGCATCCAGAATCGCAACCAGCGTAATCTCCGGAATATCCAGACCCTCCCTTAAGAGATTGATTCCGACCAGTACATCGAATTTATCCAGTCTGAGATCGCGGATAATCTCCGCACGCTCCAGTGTATCAATATCGGAATGCAGGTATTTTACACGGATATCGACATTTTCAAGATAGGTTGTTAAGTCCTCCGCCATCCTCTTGGTCAGGGTGGTAATCAATACCTTATTATGATTCGCGGTTTCCTTACGGATTTCTCCGACCAGATCATCAATCTGTCCCTCGGTCGGCCGTACGGAAATTTCCGGATCCAGCAATCCGGTGGGACGGATGACCTGCTCCGCACGCAAAATTTCATGTTCCTTCTCATAATTTGACGGAGTTGCCGAAACGCAGAGAAGCTGGTCGATATGATCCTCAAACTCCGTAAACGATAACGGTCTGTTATCCAGCGCCGAAGGAAGACGGAAGCCGTACTCCACCAGTGTTTTCTTTCTTGCCCGGTCCCCGTTATACATTCCGCCGATTTGCGGAATCGTCATATGGGACTCATCGATAATCATTAAGAAATCGTCTTTGAAGAAGTCCAAAAGACATCCGGGCGGTTCTCCGGGAGCACGTCCGCTTAAGACTCTCGAATAATTCTCAATCCCCGAACAGAAGCCGGTTTCTCGAAGCATTTCCACGTCAAAGCCGGTCCGCTCCGCAATCCGCTGCGCCTCTAACAGTTTATCCTCGCTTTTAAAGAATGCCACTCTTTCTTTGCATTCCGCTTCAATCATATCGCATGCCTTCAGCAGTTTATCCTGCGCCACCACATAATGCGATGCCGGAAAAATCGCCACATGCATCAGCACCGTGTTCACTTTTCCGCTGACCGGATCAATCTCGGAAATCCTGTCGATTTCATCCCCGAAAAATTCCACGCGGTACACTACCTTGTTATTTTCTGCCGGTGCAATCTCCAGCGTATCCCCATGAACGCGGAAGGTACCGCGGTTTAAATCCATGTCGTTTCTGTCATACTGCATTGCCACAAGTCCGCGGATAACCTCGTCCCTGTCCTTCTGCATTCCCGGCCGGAGTGATAAGACCATTCCCATATAATCATCGGGACTGCCCAGACCGTAAATACAGGAAACCGATGCCACCACAATGACATCCCTTCTCTCCGTCAGCGATGCCGTTGCGGAAAGCCGCAGTTTATCAATCTCGTCATTGACGGACGAGTCTTTTTCAATATAGGTATCGGACTGCGGAACATATGCCTCCGGCTGATAATAATCATAGTAGGACACGAAGTATTCCACCGCATTTTCCGGGAAAAATTCCCTGAATTCCGAGTAGAGCTGTGCCGCCAGCGTTTTGTTATGCGCAATAATCAGAGTCGGTTTATTCAGTGCCGCAATGACATTCGCCATGGTGAAGGTTTTACCGGAACCGGTCACACCGAGCAGTGTTTCCACCTGATTTCCCTTCTTAAACCCGTCCACCAGTTCCTTAATTGCCTGAGGCTGGTCGCCTGTCGGCTTATATTCCGAGTGTAACTTGAAATCCATTTATTCTGTCCTCATTTATAATACTTCAAAGACCTTATTACATAACATACGATTAAAACCCATTTACAATAATACCTCGAAGCAAGTGATTGACAGGTTATTGAGGCGGGCTCTATAGAACGGGAGCAATACATAACTATTCGTTTAAAATACAGTAAATATTGCGACCCTCTACGAGACCGCCGAGATAATCCTGCAATCACGCTGCGAGTCTTTTATTGTGTTACGAATAAATAAATCTGCTACATGTTCCTGCAGAATCGCAGTAAGAACAGTATAGCAGATTTCAATTTCAATGTATAGCAAAAAATCGAACTTTTGTTTGCTTTTTAAGGATTCATTTTACTTTTCAGTACTTCCTTCGCTTTATCAAGCTGCGTATCGATTTCCTCATCGAGATACTTGTCCACGTCCAGCTCTACCTCGACATCCGGCTCGATTCCGACCTGATGGAAGCAAACGCCTTTCGGTGAGAAGAATCTTCCTGCAGTTACCTTTACCGCCGAACCGTCGGGAAGAGGAACAACACTCTGATAAACACCTTTACCGTAGGTTTTCTTTCCGACAATCGTTCCGACTCCGGTATCCTTAACGGCTGCAGTTACAATTTCCGATGCGGATGCGGAACCTTCATTGGTTAATACCACAAGAGGAATATCCCACTCATTGGATCCGTCAATCGTATATTCCGTTTTTTTACCGTTCTTGTCTTCCGTATATACAATGAGACCTGCCGGCATAAACTGACCGCAGATATCCACGGCTACATCCAGACCGCCCCCGGGATTTCCTCTTAAATCGATGATTAATCCCTTTGCTTTATCTTTTTTTGCTTCCTCAATCTTTGCTGCGAACTGTTCTACCGCAACATCCGAAAATCTTGCAATCTGAATATAGGAAATGCCGTCTTCCATCTTTTCGTAATATACGGCATCCATGGTAATTTCACCGCGGATGATACTGATTTCTTTTTTCTCTCCGTCGCGTACAATCGTAAGCACCACTTCCGTGCCTTCCTCACCGCGGACCAGTTTTACCACATCCGTGAGAGTCATTCCGGCAACATCCGTACCGTCCACCTCTTTGATATAGTCACCTGCCTTAATACCTGCCTTTTCCGCAGGGGAACCAAGCTCGACACTCTCAATCATGGTATATGTGGAAGCAGGGTCAATCGTCAGCACCGCACCGATTCCGAAAAACTTTCCTTCCCAGGAAGCATTTGTCATCTTCATATCGTCTGCGGAATAGTAGGACGTATACTTATCGCCGGTGGAATTAATCAGTCCCCGGTACATTCCGTCCAGCATATCTTCTTCGGAAACATCCTCGTAATAAATATAATCAAGGATGGTCTTCAGCGTATCGATTTTATAAACCACCGTATTTGAAAGAAGGCTTCCTTTCGGCATTTTTCTGACACCGAACGAAAGAATCGAAATTGCTATCAGAATCACAAGAAGTGTAAATGCCGAACCTATAAGTGCTCCGACAAAGTATCTCCAGATCTCCTTTTTTTCCTTTTTCTTATCCGTGCTTTCCCCGGTAATTTCCGTTTTTATTTCAACGGTACCCTGATTTAAGTTATCTATTGTTTCTTCGCTTAATTCTATATCCGTTAGTTCCTGATTCTCTTCCATTTCTTTAATTCCTTGCTTTACGGATGATTGATATATCCCCACGGAGATACATACGATCCGTTCAATTTCACGCTGAAATGCAAATGGTTTCCGGTAGAGTTACCGGTCGTTCCGACAAGCGCAATTCTCTGCCCTCTGGAAACCTCCTGTCCGTTGCTTACCAAAAGCTTGGACGCATGCATGTAAATCGTCATCAGACTGTTACCATGGTCAATAATAACATAATTTCCCATGCTTGCATTGTATCCGGCACCGACAACGGTTCCGTTATATGCCGCTAAAATATCACTTCCGCCGGGTGCAGCCAGATCAACACCGCTGTGGAATTTCTGGGTTCCGTAAATCGGATGGATACGGTATCCGTACTCACTCGATACTCTGACGTAGGCGGGAGCCGGCCAGCAAAATGCACCGCCGTCGTAAACCCTTGCCTGCGCAAGTTTGGACTGCTCCGCAGCAACCGCTTTTTCAATTTCCGCAATTACCGCATCACGTGCCGCAAGTTCTGCTTCGTATTCCTGAAGCGTTGCCGCCTTGTTTGCAATATCCGCCTGATATGACTGAATCTCCTGCTCTTTCGTACGGATTAATTCTTCGGTGGCCTTCTTCTCATCCTCTGCTGCCTGTTTCAGTTCCTGAAGCGATTCCTCCTCGCTTTCAAGTTTTTCTTCACAAGCCTCCACATAATCCACGGTTTCCTGATAGCGGGAATACATTTTTGCATCATAATCCGCAAGCTTGTTGATATTCTCCATGCTGTTTAAGAAATCCCCGAAGCCGTGTGTGGTAAAAAGAATCTCCAGATAATAATCGTCACCCTGCTCGTAGATCGACTGTACACGCTTCTTCATGGCTGCATACTGGGCATCTTTGATGTCAATGGCTTCTTCCAGTTCTTTCTTGGTCTGGTCAATCTCAGCCTGCTTGGCGGTTATGTCATTGTTCAGGCCGTCGATTTTATCGCTGATTTCCATCACGGTACGGTCAAGCTCCGTGACATAAGCGGAAAGGTCATTTTTACTCTTTTCGAGTTGCTCCTTCAGCTTCTTGACATCCGAAATGTTATTCTTGATTCTGTTCTTTTCTTCCTGCTCTGCCTTAATCTGGCTCTGCTTCTCCTGGATGCTTTTCTGGATGTCGGAAACGTTATCCGCAGACACGTTTTTTCCGGGTAAAAGTGTAAGAAGGAGCACGATAGAAATTCCTATCGCCGCTCCCTTCATCATTTTTTTCATCATTGATTTGTTCTGCACTCTCTTCAACTCCGCATTATAAAGTTATCAATTCATTTATACATGAAGATGTTTTCTTACCGTAAAGAAACTTCCGAAGAAACCGATGCCCACACCGATTGCAAGCGAAATCGGAGCAAGATACATGAATACGGTTTCCACGGGTACGTAAGAAATGTAATCATTCAGGAATGAGAAATTCGTTTTCAGGAACTGGAATGCTATGTTATAAAGGTAATAAAGCAATATGACCGGAATCGCCGATCCGATTAATCCGATGATGATTCCTTCGAATACGAACGGTGCACGAACGAAGAAGTCTGTCGCACCGACATATTTCATGATTCCGATTTCCTCTTTTCTGACGGAAATACCGATGGTTACGGTGTTGCTGATCAGGAATATGGAAACTGCCAAAAGCAGTGCGATCATACCGATGGAAATATAGGTAACAACCGCTTTTACACCGGAAAGCGTATTCGCCGTAAGCTCGGATTTATTGATTTTACGGATACCTTCCACGGTCTCTAAGTATTTAACCAGATCAGCCTGCTTGGATACATCGCTTAAGTAAATCTGCAGGTTTTCCGAATTGGCAAGCGGGTTCTCGGTGAAGCCTTCCGCATTCTCGCCGAGTTTCTGGGAGAATTCCGCCCATGCTTCGTCTGCGGAAATAAAATCGCAGCGATAAACTTCCGGCCGTCCCTTTACAAGATCCTGAATCTGGTCGATACGTTCCTGGGGAACGTCTTCGTTAAAGTAAACCGTTACGGAAACGCCTTCCTCAACAGTCTTTACGATATGGTTTACGTTGAATACCACCGCTACGAAAATACCGAATACGAAAAGACATGCGGAAATCGTTGCAAGCGATGCCATGGTAAACCATTTGTTACGGAATACATTCCGTATTCCCTGTCCGAGAGTATAGAAGAATGTATTAATCATCGATATATCCTCCTTCCTTCTCGTCGCTTACGATAACGCCCTGCTTCAGCGTGATTACACGCTTATGCATTTCGTTTACGATATCACGGTTATGGGTTACAACTACAACTGTAGTTCCGTTTTCATTGACCTTTTCAAGCAGCTTCATAATATCGTTGGTATTTCTGTAGTCCAGGTTACCGGTAGGCTCGTCGGCCAAAAGAATGGTCGGGCGGTTTACAAGTGCACGCGCTACCGCAACACGCTGCTGCTCACCACCGGAGAGTTGCTTCGGTTTTGCCTTGTACTTACCCGCAAGTCCTACCAAAGATAACATGTTCGGGACATTCTTTTTAATTTCACGTTCGGGACGCATAACGATTCTCTGCGCGAACGCAACATTTTCATATACGTTTCTGTCTTTTAAAAGACGGAAATCCTGGAATACAACGCCAAGACCTCTTCGGAATTTCGGCACCTTATTGTGTTTCATACGGGTTAAATCGTATCCGTTTACGATAACACGTCCGGAATCCGCCGTAAGCTCCTTTAAAAGAATCTTAATCAGTGTGGATTTACCGGAACCGGAGTCACCCACGATAAAAACGAACTCACCTTTCTTGATTTTCAGATTGATATTCATCAGCGCCGGAACGCCATTGGCATCCGAATAAGCGATGTTCACGTTTTCCAGGTAGATTACGTTTCTGTTGGAATCATCACCTTTTTCGCGACTGATTCTTCTTTTTTCTGCCATGTAAAAATTACTCCTTTAATACTCAATCGTCTCCATATAATTCATGTAACGGACTACCATCAATGCTATTCGGAATGTAATGGCATCCTCAAAAACACGAAGATCCAGTCCCGTGGTCTTCTGCAGTTTGTCCAGTCTGTAAACCAGCGTATTTCTGTGAATAAAGAGCTGTCTCGACGTCTCGGAAACATTTAATGAGTTTTCGAAGAACTTGTTAATGGTAACAAGTGTCTCTTCGTCCAGATCGTCCATGCTCTTGCCGTCAAAAATTTCCTTAATGAACATCTTGCAAAGAGGAATGGGGAGCTGGTAAATCAGACGTCCGATTCCGAGCTGGCTGTAAGCGATGACCGATCTCTCGTCAAAGAAAATCTTTCCGACGTCAAGTGCCATCTTCGCTTCCTTGTAGGAACGGCTCACATCCTTTATTTCATTTACGGGAGTACCGTAGGCAATCCTGATATTGGGCATACCTTCTTTTCTTAAGTAATTCACAATATCGTTTGCCATGCGGTCAATATCTTCCGTTTCGCTCTCTTTCTCAAGGTCCTTTATGACAACAACATTATTCTCGTCAACCGCGGTTACGAATTCCTTCTTGTCATTTCCCAGGAAATCCTTTACCTGGTCCAAGCAGTTGATATCTTTTCCGTTTTCGTTTTCCACAATCAGGCAGACGCGTCTTACGTCCGTCTGGATATGCAGTCTTTTCGCACGACCGTAAATATCGACGAGCAGAAGGTTGTCCAGAAGAAGGTTCTTGATGAAATTATCCTTATCAAAACGCTCTTTATAAGCAACAACCATGCTCTGAATCTGGAATGCCACCATCTTGCCCACAACATAGGTATTCTCACCGGTACCGGAGCAGATTACGATATATTCCAGCTGCTGGTCATCATAAATCTTGAAATATTGGTCGTTCTGAATCTCCTGGCTGTCTGCAGGCGATTTCACAAACTCCTCCACCGCAGTTGTATAATTTGTCTGGAAGGACGCGGTCGTCGCAACCACCTTTCCTTCGGTATCCGTTACGCAAAGGTCCATCCCGGAAATACTCTTCATTCCTTCTATGGAATTCTGCAGAATCTGACTGGATATCATGGTATTACCCCCTTAGGCAGTTCGTTAAAAATCATTTCTTAAATCAGTCCCCGGACTTGTACGTGATTTTCAACAAAACAGTTTTCGTTTTTTTATGTCTTTTCGACATACCCCAAGGGTCATTATACAACTTTTGAACAAAAAAATCCATATGTTTTTCTGTTTTTATTGGTCATTATTCACAAGACGTATGCTTGTCTCCGTGATTTCAATTTTACCCATCTTTAAAAGATTCCCGACCGCGCGCTTGAATTCGTTCTTGCTCATGTTCATCTCGCGCCGGATGGTTTCCGGGGAAGCTTTGTCATTGAACGGAAGCACTCCGTCGTAGCTTTCAATCGCCTTCATCACCGCATCGGAGTCCGACGCAATCTGCATGTATGCTTTCTCGCGGATGGAGAGCGTCAGCTTTCCGTCATCCTTTACTTCAATGACTCTGGCAACCACATGGCTTCCCACCGGAATGTCCTTAATAAACTCGCGCTTCGGAATCAGTGCGGAATATTTATCGTCCACCGCAACAAACGCTCCGAAATTATCGCTGATTTCGTAAAGAGTACCTTCCACGCGGTCCTCCATACGGTAAGGACTCTCCTTTGCAAGGTAATGATAGATTTTCATCGTTGCACAAAGACGCGAGCTTTTATCGATATAAAGCGCTGCCAAAATTTCGTCGCCCGGTTTTACGCGGTAAGTCTGCTCATGGAAGGGCAGGAATAAATCCTTCTCCAGTCCCCAGTCCAAAAATGCCCCGATTCCGGTAACACTTGCCACGCGAAGTTTTCCGACCTCATGGAGTTTCAGGTAAGGTGTACGAACCGTGGCAATTAAGCGGTCCTTCGAGTCTTTATAAAGGAACACCCTTAAGGTATCCCCGACATCTATGCTTTCTTCAATCTGTGATTTCGGGAGCAGGACCTTTTCTTCGGCAGGGATTTTCCCCTCCGGAGAATAATCGGGATCCGCAAGATATACGCCGAAATCCACCTTTTTTATTACTTTTAACGTCTGTGTTGTTCCGAGTTCCAGCATGTTTTTTATCCTTTCACAAACAAACCCACATGATATTATAACAAATAATTGTACATAAGGAAAGTGCCGAACACAATATAATGTGTCCGGCACTTACTTTTTTATAAAAAATTTAATGAGTGAGCAATAATTTACTTAAACGGGTTCTCGGTCGGATACGGCAGTGACTCCGGCTGGTTGTAATTGATATCTTCCATCGGCACACCGATATATTTGAATACCTCGAAGAGTGCCTTTCCGTAATGACCGAATGCTACAGCACCGTGGTGAGGGAAGTTCTTTCCGATCAGCACGTGACGATAGAAACGACCCATCTCTTTGATTGCGAATACGCCGATTCCACCGAAAGATCTGGTAGCAACCGGAAGTACTTCGCCTTCTGCAAGATATGCACGAAGCTGCGTGTCTGCCGTGGACTGAAGGCGGAAGAACGTGATTTCTCCTGGTGCGATATCGCCTTCCAGCGTTCCGTTGGTTACTTCAATCGGAAGTGCTCTTGCCATAATCTTCTGGTACTTCATCTCGCAGGAAGCAAGCTTTCTGGAGCAGGTATTTCCGCAGTGAAAGCCCATGAATGTATCGGTATGCTTGTAATCGAATTTGCCTTCGATGGACTCTTTGTACATATCCTTCGGGACGGAGTTGTTGATATCAAGCAGTGTAACCGCATCTTCGGATACACAGGTTCCGATGAACTCGCTTAAGCATCCGTAAATATCCACTTCACAGGATACGGGAATTCCGCGGCCGGTTAAGCGGCTGTTTACATAGCAGGGAACAAATCCGAACTGTGTCTGGAAAGCAGGCCAGCATTTTCCGGCAATTGCAACATACTCTCTGTAGCCCTTGTGCGCCTCTACCCAGTCAAGGAGGGTAAGCTCATACTGAGCGAGCTTTTCCAATACTTCAGGCTTTTTGTTTCCGGCACCGAGCTCTTTTTCCATATCCGCAACCACTTCGGGAATACGTGCATCGCCTGCATGCTTGTTGAAACTCTCGAAAAGATCCAGCTCGGAGTTTTCTTCAATCTCCACACCGATATTGTAAAGAGGTTTAATCGGTGCATTGCATGCAAGGAAATTAAGAGGTCTGGGACCGAAGGAAATAATCTTCAGCTTGGAAAGTCCGACCAATGCTCTTGCAACGGGGATAAAATCATGAATCATATCCGCACAGTCTCCCGCATCCCCTACAGGGTATTCGGGGATGTAAGCACCCACATTACGAAGCTTTAAATTGTAGCTGGCATTGAGCATACCGCAATATGCATCTCCTCTGCCGTCCATAAGATCTGCCTGACTTTCTTCCGCTGCCGCACAGAACATCTTGGGTCCTTCAAAATGCTTCGCAAGAAGTGTTTCGGAAATCTCGGGTCCGAAGTTTCCGAGATAAACACAGAGCGCATTGCAGCCTGCCTTCTTAATGTCTTCCAGTGCCTGTACCATGTGGATTTCACTCTCCACGATACAAATCGGGCATTCATAAATGTCGGAAGCATCATACTTTGCCTGATATGCCTCCACCAGCGCTTTTCTTCTGTTTACCGACAAAGGCTCGGGAAAACAGTCACGGCTTACTGCTACGATACCAAGTTTGATTTTCGGAATGTTGTTCATAATTTTTCCTCCCAATTTTTTTACTGTAAGTTTTTTTAGCTGTATTTATTTGTTTTTACTGTTTTTTTCTCGGTTTATAAATTTAATTCAGGATTACGAATTATAATTCAATATTACTTCACGAAATCCTTCACGCCTTCCGTAATGCCCTCCGCATCCAGTTTGAATTTATGTAAAAGCTGGCCTGCGGTTCCGGATTCACCGAATACATCCGGCACTCCGATTTTCTTTAATACTGCGGCATTCGACTCTGCCAGCACGTCCGCAACGGCACTTCCGAGACCGCCGATGACGGAATGTTCTTCCACCGTTACCACCCTGCCGGTCTTCTTTGCGGACTGAAGAACCAGGTCTTTATCCAGCGGTTTAATGGTATGAATATTGATGACCTCCGCGTCTATTCCCTCTTGCTTCAAAGTCTCTGCAGCCTTCAGGGCTTCACATACGCAGACACCGGTTGCAATAATCGTTACGTCTTTTCCTTCTTTCAGCAAAATCCCCCTGCCGATTTCAAACTTGTAATCCGGGGTATCATTGATTACCGGAACGGCACTTCTTCCGAATCGCATATAAACCGGTCCGACATATTCCGCAGCCGCTTTTACTGCTGCCTTCACTTCGATGTCATCTGAAGGGCAGATAACTACCATTCCCGGGATTGTTCTCATCACCGCAAGATCTTCGATGCACTGATGGGATGCTCCGTCTTCCCCGACTGTCACGCCTGCGTGGGTTGCTCCGATTTTTACGTTTAAATGCGGATATCCGATGGAGTTACGAACCTGCTCGAATGCACGTCCCGATGCAAACATTGCGAAGGAGGAGCAGAACGGAATCAGTCCGGTTGTGGAAAGGCCTGCCGCGATTCCCATCATGTTACATTCTGCGATACCGCAGTCGATATGGCGGTCCGGAAATGCTTTCTTAAAGATTCCCGTTTTGGTTGCGCCTGCAAGGTCTGCATCCAGTACATAAACTTTCTCATTTACTTTTCCGAGTTCTACAAGTGCATTGCCGTAGCTTTCTCTTGTAGCGATTTTTACCGTATCAGGCATAGGCTTCACCAATCCTTTCCAAATCCTTCATTGCAATTTCATATTCTTCATCGTTCGGAGCCTTGCCGTGCCATCCGACCTGATTCTCCATAAAGGATACGCCTTTTCCTTTCGTGGTCTTTGCAATAATTGCAGTCGGGCAGCCCTTGGTTGCTTCCGCCTCTTTAAAAGCATCTTCAATCTGTCCGAAATCATGACCGTCTATTTCAATCACATGGAAATTGAACGCCTTGAACTTATCCACAATCGGATACGGGGAACATACTTCTTCAATCGGTCCGTCAATCTGAAGACCGTTGTTGTCCACGATGACGCATAAGTTATCCAGTTTCCTAAATCCCGCAAACATGGCTGCTTCCCAGATCTGTCCTTCCTCTATTTCTCCGTCTCCGCAGACTGCATATACTCTGAAGTCCTTTTTCTGAAGCTTTGCGGAAAGTGCCATACCGCAGGCAGCAGAAAGTCCCTGTCCCAAGGAACCGGAAGACATGTCCACACCCGGAGTTTCCTGTATGCAGGGATGTCCCTGAAGTCTGGAGCCGAGCTTTCTTAATGTCGTCAGTTCTTCCACCGGGAAGTATCCGCGGTTTGCAAGCACGGAATACAGTGCCGGAGCCACGTGGCCCTTGGAAAGAACAAAGCGGTCCCTGTCCTCCTTCTTCGGGTCATTCGGGTCGATGTTCATCTCTTCGAAGTAAAGATATGTCATGATGTCCGCGATGGAAAGCGAACCGCCGGGATGTCCGGCTTTCGCTGCATGAACTGCGGTCACAATGCCTTTTCTTACTTCATTGGCTGTTTTTTTCAGTTCCAATTCGTTCATACTTCTTCTCCCGTCTTTTTTACTGCTTGATTAGATCAAATACCGGTTTGCATGCCGGGTAGATTTCCTTAAACTGTCTGTATTTCTTTTCGTATTTTTCCGTTAACTCCGGAACCGGTTTTTCCGTATCCAGAACTTTCACGATCTTCCCTGCCGCCTCTTCTACGGATGAATATTCCCCGCATCCGACTGCCGCAAGCATGGCCGCTCCGAGCCCCGGTCCTTCCTCGGATGTGATTCGCTCCACTTCCATATTCATGACGTTTGCAATAATCGTTCTCCAAAGCGGACTCTTCGCACCGCCGCCGCAGATTTTCGTTTTGTTTAACGGAATTCCAAGGGACCTTGCCACTTCAACGGAATCGCGAAGTCCGAATGCAACGCCCTCCAAAACCGCCTGCGTCATATCTTCCCTGGTGTTGTCCATGGTAAGTCCGATAAAGGTTCCCCTGGCATCCGGATTATTGTGCGGAGACCTCTCTCCCATCAGATAGGGAAGGAAAAATACATGATTTTCACCTAATCTTGTAATCTCTTCCTGCTCCGCCTTAAAGTCTTCGGTTTTCAGAATTTCTTCCATCCACCATTTGTTGCAGGAGGCTGCGGAAAGCATGCAGCCCATCAGGTGATAATTTCCGTCCGCATGTGCAAAGGAATGCAGTGCGTTATTTTTATCCACGGAAAAATCCTTTGAAGTAATAAATACCGTGCCGGAAGTTCCGAGAGAAATATTGCATCCTCCGTCTCCGACAACGCCGCATCCTACGGCTGCTGCCGCATTATCCCCGGCACCGGCAATGATTTTTACCTGCTCCGTAAACCTGAGTTTTTCCGCAATCTCCGGTTTCAGGATTCCCGTCACTTCGTAGCTTTCAAATAATTTCGGCAGCATCGATTCTTCGATGCCGCAGATTTTAAGCATCTTTTCCGACCACTTCTTATTCTTTACATCTAAAAGAAGCATTCCCGATGCATCCGAATAATCCGTGGAATGTACACCGGATAAAATATATGCAATGTAATCCTTCGGCAGCATGATTTTACGGATGCGTTTGAAATTTTCCGGTTCATTCTCTTTCATCCAGAGAAGCTTCGGTGCCGTGAAGCCGGCAAATGCGATATTTGCGGTTTCTTCCGACAAAACTTCTTTTCCGACAACCTGATTCAGATAATCCGTCTGTTCCCCGGTTCTTCCGTCGTTCCAGAGAATCGCCGGCCTGATGACATGATCGTTTTCATCCAAAACCACCAGTCCGTGCATCTGTCCGCCGAAGCTGATTCCGGCTACCTTCCTTGCATCAAAACCTTCTGTGAGTTCCTGTAATCCTTCGTACACGGCAACCATCCAGTCGCCCGGTTTTTGCTCCGACCAGCCCGGATGCGGGAAGTAAAGCGGATACTCTTTTGAAACCGAATTTAAGATTTTTCCGTCTGCTTCCATGAGAATCAGTTTGACGGCTGAGGTTCCCAAATCAATTCCGATATAATACATACGCATTCACCTCACCGGTATTTCTTTCCGGTTATAATTCTTCTTTTCCGATTGCTTTTCCAATCGCTTTTCCGATTGCTTTTCCGGTTCTATTTCTGTCCGTAATAAGCGTTTGCTCCGTGCTTTCTGAAGTAATGCTTATCCTGTAATTCCTGCGGGGCAGGTGCCACTTCTTTGTTAATCTGTTCGGTAAAGAGTGCCATCTTTGCAACTTCCTCGAGTACCACCGCATTGTGAACCGCATTCATGGCATCCTTTCCCCATGCAAACGGTCCGTGATTTTTGCAAAGAACTGCGGGTACCGCTTCGGGATCTTTATTCAGTCTCCTGAATTCACTGACAATTAATTTTCCCGTATTCAGCTCGTATGCTTCATCAATTTCTTCTTTGGTTAAGCATCTTGCACAGGGAATCGGCCCGTAGAAATAATCCGCATGCGTTGTTCCGTAACAGGGAATATCCCTGCCGGACTGTGCAAAGCTTGTCGCATAGGTGGAATGGGTATGAACCACTCCGCCGATTTCCGGAAAGCCCTTGTAGAGTTCTAAATGGGTGGGGGTATCGGAAGAAGGATTTAATCTTCCTTCCACAACTTTACCATCAAGGTCCACAACCACCATGTCTTCCGGTCTCATCACTTCATAATCGACACCGCTCGGCTTGATGACAAAGAGCCCCGATGCTCTGTCGATGGCGCTGACATTTCCCCAGGTAAATGTTACAAGTCCGTATTTGGGAAGCAGCATATTTGCTTCATATACTTTCTGTTTTAATTCCTCTAACATACTCTCTCCTTAAATCACAATGTTTCCGTTCCGGTCTTTTACTCCGGTATCTGCTTACACTGTTTATATTACAGCACTTCCACTGCCGAACGCTCGATTGCAAGACCTTTTTTATACTTTTCGATATATTCGTCAAAGCCTTCCACATCTTCCGTTTCAGGCGCAACCTTTTCACATTTTGCATTCCTGAAAATCACATCAGCAAGATATTCGCTCAACGTTTTCCCCTGACTCTGATCCATGAATGCCGCAAGAAGTGCAATTCCCCATGCACCGCCTTCGGAAGCGGTTTCCATTACGGATACCGGTGCATTGATTGCTGCCGCGGCAATTCTGGTCCCGACTCCCCTGGTCTTAAAATAGCCGCCGTGTCCGTACATCTCGTCCACCTTGACACCCTCTTCTTTTAACATTAAATCGAGTCCGATTTTTAAGGTTGCCATTGCGGAATAAAGGTTGGAGCGCATCAGATTGGCAAGCGTGAAATGATCCTCCGCGGATCTTGCCAAAACCAGGGCACCTTTTTCGAATCCGGTCACCGGTTCTCCGGAAAGATAGTTATACAGAAGAACTCCGCCGCAGTTCGCCTCACCGCTTATGGATACGGAATAAAGCTTGGTGAACAGATCGTTCATATCCGGCTCGATTCCGTAAAGGTCGCAGAATTCTTTGAAAATCTTCACCCAGTTGTTAATCTCGGAAGTACAGTTGTTGCAGTGTACCATGCCGACCAGTGCTCCGTCGGGCGTGGTTACCAGATCGATTTCGGGATATACTTTGGAAAGATCTTTCTCAAGTACTACCATCGCAAAAACGCTGGTACCTGCGGAAATATTACCGGTACGAATCTTTACGGAGTTGGTCGCAACCATTCCGGTTCCCGCATCACCTTCGGGAGGACAGAGAGGAATTCCTGCTTCCAGATTCCCGCTCTCATCAAGAAGCGCTGCGCCTTCCGCAGTCAATACACCTGCTTTTTCTCCTGCCGCCAATACTTTGGGAAGCAAATCACCAAGCCCCTTAGCAAGTGCGGTTTCCTTTGCAAGCGCATCAAACTTTGCAATCATTCCGGCATCATAATTTCCGGCCTTTGTATCAATCGGGAACATTCCGGATGCATCTCCGACACCGAGAACCTTCTCACCGGTCAGTTTCCAATGAACGAATCCTGCAAGAGTTGTGAAGAAATCGATATCCTTCACATGCTCCTCTTTATTTAACATTGCCTGATAAAGATGCGCAATGCTCCATCTCTGCGGAATGTTATAATTGAATTCTTTCGTAAGCTTTTCGGCTGCTTCTCCGGTAATGGTATTTCTCCAGGTTCTGAAAGGAACCAGAAGTTTCCCGTCTTTATTAAATGCAAGATATCCGTGCATCATGGCGGAAATTCCGATTCCGGCAAATTTCTTTATAACAATGCCGTATTTATCTGAAACATCCTTTGCCATGTCCGAATAACATGCCTTCAGTCCCGCAAAGATTTCCTTTTCAGAATAGGTCCAGATCCCGTCATGTAAACTGTTTTCCCAGCCGAAGCCTCCCATTGCGAGCACTTCGCCTGCTTCATCACATACCACTGCTTTGATTCTGGTCGAACCGAATTCGATTCCCAAATATGCTTTTCCGCTTTCAATGATTTCTTTTGCGCCCATATGCACTCCTTTTCCAAATCAATCCGGGTGGCATAAAAATATGCAGACATCCTCATATCTGCATATTTTTATTAAACCCCTTTCACTACACTGTAATACTTATCCTTTTTTCTGTTTTGCTCTGAGTTTTGCTCTGACACTTAATACAATACTCTGTAAGATAATAAAGAAACATAACATACCGCCGGTCGTGATGGACTGCCACCAGGGGTCTTTTAGTCCGCTGGTTACAACGATTTTCTTGATTGTCGTAAGAGTCAGGACACCGACTAAGGTACCTGCCACGTTTCCTACACCACCGGAAAGAAGCGTACCGCCGATAATGGATGCCGCAATGGCATTCATTTCCATACCTGCCGCATTCGTTGCGTTTCCGGCACCGGTATGCATTAAGAATACATATCCGGCAATACCGCTTAAGAGTCCGCAGATTACATAGCTTAAAAAACGGGTTCTCTTAACATTGATACCAAGCATCAAAGCAGATGTCTGGTTGCCGCCGATTGCATAGAAGCCACGGCCGAGTTTATGATATTGCAGAAGTAAGAAGATGACTATTACGCAAAGCAGTGCAATTACAACGCCCCACTCCATACGAACCGGAATTCTGTTTCCGTTCGGTGCTGTATAGCCAAGCCAGTCAATCTTAATCTTGCCTTCCAGCAAAGTTTTAAAGTTCATATCTCTCAAGAACTGTATGAAAGAAATCTTCTGAGCCGGATCCTTGGAAGTAAGAAGTTCCACAAGGTTTTCGGTACCTTCCGTATTCACCTTCTGAGGATTCACCGAAAGGATTGTCGTCATTCCTCTGGCAAAGAACATTCCGGCCAGTGTTACGATAAACGGCTGAATTTCCAGGTAGCTGATTAAGTATCCCTGTACCAGACCGAATGCAAGTCCGATTCCGAGAGCAAGCAGCATGGAAAGATAGATATTTCCGCCGTTATTTAAAAACAATGCACAACTCATTACCACGAGAGATGTTACCGCGCCGACGCTGATGTCGATACCGCCGCCGATCATAACAATCGTCAGACCGCAGGATACGATAATCAAAGGAGCATTGTCGTTGAGCATATCGAACACCTGCTGTGCACGAAGGAATCCGCCCCCTAAAAAGAGCATGGCGCCCAAATACATGGCTACGAAAATACAGATGGCGATTATCATCAAAAGCTGTGTGTCCGTAAGTGGCTCCCTACGAAAAGTTTTCTTGTTTTCCATATTTACTGAGCTCCTTTCACCGGTACTTTTGACTTATTGTTTTTAATACGGGCCACCGTCTTGGCAAACCATTTCTTGATGACCGGAGAACCGATGACTACAAGAATGATAATTACGATTGCCTTGTATGCCTTTACATCCGTGGAAGGTACCTTCATTGCATATAGTGTAACGGTAAGGATATGGATAACATATGCTCCCAGAATGGAACCTGCCATTTTGAACTTACCGCCGCCGAGGCTGTTTCCGCCGATGGCTACCGCAAGAATGGTATCCATTTCAACATCGAGCAGAAGTGTTTCATGGTTAATCAGTCCCAAACGGCTTACGCCGATGGTTCCTGCAACTGCCACGCAGGCACCGAGGATGATAAAGGATAACAGTTTAATCCATGTGGCATTGATACCGTTCAATCGTGCCGCACTTCCGTTAATACCTACGGACTGGGTGAACAGTTCCAGGGAAGTGAAATGGAATACGAGTGTAAAAATAACCGCCATGGCAATTACGATGATTACCGGTGTCGGAATCGGGCATCCGGGAATAAAACCGCCGATTGCTTTTACAATACCGCTGTCCACGGTAGGGGTTGCACCACCGTTAATCCAGTACGCAATCGATCGCCCGCAAGTAAACAGAATCAGTGTCGCAATCATCGGCTGAATCTTAAATACCGAAACCAATGTTCCGTTGAAAGCACCGAAAAGCATCGCTACGAGAACCGCTACAAGAAACGCGACGATAACAAGCAGTCCGTTAATGCTTCCGCCGGATTTTAAAACCTTTACAAAAGCACTGCCTGCGATTGCCGCCATTGCACCGACGGAAATATCCTGTCCGCCGCTGGCTGCGGTAACAAGCGTCATACCCATGGCAAGAATCGCAAGTTCGCTGGCTGCGTTGATAATACTGATTAAATTACCGGCAAGAACCTTGTTTCCGTCATTGTTTAATTCAACCGTGATTCTGAAGAAAGACGGATCTCTGATTAAATTAAAAATGATAAGAAGAAGGATGGCGATAATCGGAATTGTCAGCTGGCCGAGACCACCCTTAAAGATGTTTTTCAGTTTATCCTTCATCAGCTTCTCCTCCTGCTATCGTCTTCATTACCTGTGCCTGATTTAAATCGGATCCCGTTAATTCGCCTACGATATGGCGGTCTCTCATAACAATGAGCCTTGAACATGTACGAAGCATTTCTTCAATTTCCGAAGAAATGAATGTAACCGCCACTCCGTCCTCCGCAAGTTTTAATACCAGTTTCTGGATTTCGAGTTTGGTTCCGACATCAATACCTCTGGTCGGCTCGTCCAGAATCAGATAATCCGGATGGGTAAGTAACCATCTTGCAAGAATTACTTTCTGCTGGTTACCGCCGGAAAGAGATCCGATCGGAGTCTCACGGCTTGCCGTTTTGATATTTAAAACCTTGATGTATTCATCCGCAAAAGATTCCGCTTCGCTCCGGCTGATCGGCCTGAAGAAACCTTTCATAACCTGGAGTGCCAGGATGATATTCTCGCGAACGCTTAAATCCGCAATAATACCGTCACGCTTTCTGTCTTCCGCAAGATATCCGATTCCGTTTTTCATCGCGTCAATCGGTTTTGTAATTTTCACTTTTTTACCATTTATCGTTACGTTGCCGCCGTTAACTTTGTCGGCACCGAAAATTGCCCTGACACTTTCACTTCGTCCGGAACCGAGAAGTCCCGTGAACCCGTTGACCTCACCTTTGTGAATGGTGAAATTGAAAGGAAGCGCTGCACTGGATGAAAGTTTCTTTGCATCGTAGAAAATATCTTCGTCCGAAAAATGTTTCTCTTCCACTTCACCGAAGGAAGAAAGTTCATCCAGATCTTTACCAATCATTTTGGCTACCAGCTGAACCTGCGGAAGTTCTTCCGTTAAGTATTCTCCCACGAGTTCGCCGTTACGAAGGACCGTGATACGGTCACAAACCTCATATACCTGTTCCAGGAAATGAGTTACGAATATGATTCCGACGCCTCTTGCTTTTAAGTCTCTCATAAGACCGAAAAGAACGTTTACTTCCTTGTCATCCAAAGAAGAAGTAGGCTCGTCGAGAATCAGGACTTTACAATTCAAATCTACCGCACGTGCGATAGCTACCATCTGCTGCACTGCCAGACTGCAGTTGCCGAGCATCTGGGATCCTCTGGCCGGAATGCCGAGTTCGTTCAAAAGTTCGTTCGCGCGTTTTTCACGCTGTTTCTTATGAACCAGAGCATTCTTATCGCGGCCGATAAACATATTTTCCGCTACGCTTAAATTGGGGCAAAGTGTAATTTCCTGATATACCGTACTGATTCCGTTATTCTGTGCGTCCTGCGGAGAACGGATTGCAATCTTTTGTCCGTCCACTCTGATTTCGCCGCCGTCATCCTGGTAAACGCCCGTAAGTACTTTAATAAGTGTGGATTTGCCCGCTCCGTTTTCTCCCATGAGTGCGTGAATCTCGCCTTCTCTTAAGGTGAAATCCACGTTGCTTAATGCTTTTACACCGGGGAAAAGTTTATTAATATTACGCATCTCCAGCAAGCAATGTTCTGCCATTACTATACCTCCTGCCTGGTAACCGTTTCTTCGCCGATTACACTCTCTCAAAAAATGTAGCTGGGTGGTTGTTCACCCAGCTACGTGACGTGATCAAAATTTTAATTATTCGCCTAAGCCGTAAGTATCAATGTCTGCCTGGGTAATGGTGGTTGCATCAAAACCTTTTTCTTCGTTGATAATCTTCTTGGAAGAAGCGGTGGTCTTGCCCTGAATCAGATCGCTGATAACCTGTGCCTGGAAAGGAGAACACTGACCATCATAGTTCCAGTTCTGTGCAAGTAATTCTCTTAATGCCCACTTGTTGCAGTCAAAGCCCATTACGATAACGTCTTTGCCAACACCATGGGTGATACCATGCTCGTCAAGTGCTGCTACGGCACCCTTAGCCATACCGTCGTTCTCAGCGTAGATTACGTTGAAGGAATCACCGGAGTTGATAACGGATTCAACGATCTTCTTAGCTTCTGCTTCGTCCCATGTAGCGGTCTGCTGAACAACTTTGTTCATCTTTCCGGATGCGAACTGAGCGTCAAGAGCACCGGTACGTCCGATCTGTGCGTCGGAACCCATAGCACCCTGAATGTGAATTACATTGTACTCAGGAAGGTTCTGGGAAAGTAACCAGTCAACTGCTAAGTCGCCTTCTGCGCTCATGTCGGAAACAACTGCTGCTTCGTAAAGGCTTTCATCAACATCGATCATACGGTCGAAGAGATAAACTTTAACGCCTGCTTCCTGTGCATTCTTTAAAACTTCGTCCCAGCCTGTGGTCTCAGCTGCGGAAACTAACAGATAATCAACACCTTCTGTAATGAATCCCTGAGCTGCCTGAAGCTGTTCGTCGTTCTTTAAGCTGTAGAATGTCTTTAATTCATAGCCGTTGTCTGCAGAGAATACAGCTTCCATATCCTTTACGTTAGCTTCACGATAACCGGACTCTGAAGGCGGGTTGTTTACAACGCCGACTTTGATGGCTCCGGCAGCTGCTACTGCGGGTGTGTCTCCTCCACCGCTGGTTCCGGGATCTGTTGCGGGTGTTGCTCCGCCACCGGTACATGCACTAAACAGTAAGCTAACACAAAGTGTTCCAGCCAATAACAAACTTCCTAACTTTTTCTTCATTTGCTAATCCTCCTTTTTATTATAGTCGTTTGCGACTGTCTAAAAACATGTTAGCGCAACGCACCTCGGAGGTAAATGGGGATTGATTTTGTCTTGGTTGAAAATAATACCGCTTTACGGTGTCATTTGGAAAAACGGTTAATAATTATCCTATTCCGGTTGATTTTGATACTGCGCACGATATTCCGAAGGAGTCATGCCGGTATTTTTCTTAAAAATATAGCTGAAATAATGAGAATCATTATACCCGGTCTCATGGGCAATCTGGGAATTCTTATAATTGGTATTCCGTAAGAGTTCCTTTGCCTTACCGAGACGCAGGTGAATGAGATACTCCGTAAACGTCTGCCCCGTCGTCTGTGAGAAAACCGCGGAAAACCGGCTCTTACTCATATTGACGGCATCGGCAACGTCCGGAAGCATAAGATTTGGATTGGAATAATTCTGTGACATATATAATTTGGCTTCATTAATAACAGAGGGCATGTCTTCATTGACATCACGCATTTCACGTACGCCTAAGATCAGTGCATTTTCCTCTTTTCTTTCTACAAGAAGATGGCGGATGTGTCTGGCGGATTTAAAGCTTTTGATAATCTGTTCCGGCGTATCGACGATATCGCCGATTCCGATCCTTATGGTATCGCAGTCCGCACGCTCCAGTTCCTGTACCATGGAGGTTGCAAAAGAGTATGCTTTTTCCTCGGTATCTTCCATCGTCTCTCCCAAAACGAGAAGTCTCGTTCCGACTCTCCCGGGTGATGCATGAACACTCCCGTTGCTTGAATCCGTAAGGATGCTGATTGATTCCTGACCCGTTGTCGTCGGGTTAAAAGCCGCATCAATAACAGTATAAAAAAGAGCCGGCAGAGGACATCCCATGGATGCAAGCTGCTTTAAAACACCTTCCGCATCCTCTTCCATCGCTTCATCCGTAAATAAGGAACCCAAAAGCTTTTCCTTCACGAATTTTCCGTCATTTCCCATACGGGCCCTGAGACTGGAAGCATGTTCCAACTGCTTTCTCTCTTCCGTAATCTGCTTGCTGACTTTATCGAGTACTTCTTTTAAATCCGTTGCGTTAATCGGTTTTAACAGGTATTCGCGTACCCCTAAATTGATGCACTGGCGTGCATATTCGAATTCATCGTAACCGCTTAGGACAATAATGCCGACCCAGGGCATCTGCATACGAAGAACACGACATAATTCCAGGCCGTCCATGAAGGGCATTTTGATGTCCGTAATCACAATGTCGGGATTGGTGTCACGAATCATCGGAAGCGCCATCTCTCCGTCCGGTGCCTCGCCGACTAATGTATACGGGGTATCCTCCCACGGAAAGGATTCGCGGATTCCCTCTCTTATTACGATTTCATCATCAACCAGAAATACTTTCATTCTCGTAAATCTCCTCTTTCGTCCTGCACGGTACCCTGAAGCAAACCTCGGTTCCGCCCGGACCGCTTGTTATCTGCAGTCCCTCCGGCTCGTTATAATAAAGCCTTATTCTCATATTGACATTGACTAATCCGAAGCCACCGCCGCCTTCACTGACTTTGGGATTTTCTTTTTTTATCCGCCGGTTCAGTTCCTCAAGCTGCTCCGGGGTCATGCCGCATCCCGTATCTTTCACAAGGAAAACAAGATTGCCGTTTTCTTCCCTTGCAATGACATAGATGGTTCCGCCGCCGCGCTTAATCTTGATTCCGTGATAAAGCGCATTCTCAACAAGCGGTTGCAGGAGCAGTTTCAACATATAATAATGTCCGATTTCATCCGGAATATCAATCTCATAATTCATGATATCGCGGTATCTGGTCTGCTGAATCTTAAGATATCCTTCGATATGCTTTTTCTCCTGGCTTAAAGGAATCCAGTCGGCACCGGAGGATAAAGAGATTCGGAAAAAATCGCTTAGTGAACTTGTAAGACCGATAACCTCTTCCGTCTCGCCGGCTTCTGCCTTCCATACAATGGCATCCAGTGTATTATAAAGAAAATGCGGATTAATCTGCGCCTGCAGTGTTCTTAGCTCCGCCTTCCTTAAACGCTTTGCATCGAGCTCGCTTTTTTTCATCATGGATTCCAGATGGTCCGCCATGGTATTTACCTGCATGGTAAGGTTCCTTAGTTCCGTAACCTCGGTATCCGTAATTCGGGCATCCAGCGTTCCGTCCGCCAGAACGGCTGTTACTTCCTCGAGTTTTTCAATCGGCTTACGAACCAGGTCAGCCGTATTTTTCATGGATTTTCTCCGGATCAGAATCGTGGCGATGATAATAATAACCTCCACGGCGGCGGTGATAATAATAATAACCCGCAATTTCATACTCATCTGTGCCGTGGACGTAATCTCAAGTGCGATATATTCATTTAACATACTGTCAACCAGGGCCGCGACATCTCTTACCTCGGCGAGTACGGCTTCGTTTTCCACAACCGGAACATCTTCTGCCATATTGTCCCTGATTTTATCGACATAGTTTTCCAGTGTTTCCATCGTACGACCGGCCACAATTAGGGAAAGTCTGTTTTCCTCTCCCGTCTGGGCGGTAACCTCTTCAATGGTTTCATGCACTTCAATCATGGATTTATAGATATCGCTTTGCGGAAAAGTCTGTCTGCCGCTTACAATATTCCAGGCTTTCTCGGGAATTTCATCGGCAACGACGGTCTTAAGCTCGGTGATTTTTCCCATTCTCTGAATGGCGCTGTGATATTCCCACGCATAAAAAAGCATTAAAACAAGGCTGATTACAATAGGTGAAACCAGCAGTAAAACCAGTCTGTTACTCAGGTCGTTAATCGCTCCGAGAATACTTTTTTCTTTTTTTATACGCTCCATTCTGTATCCTTAATTATTCTTTGTCCCGATTATTCTCTGATTTAGATTGTTTTTAGTACCCTCTCGGTGCCAGATTCGTAAGATCCTGCTCATCCGAGAATACCTGCTCCTCCGGATGAATTATTGCATCCACTTCTTCCCCGTTTTTTAACTTAATGGCGGTTTCCATCACTTCTTTTCCGAGCTTCGGCGTGCATTCCACAACACAGTTGATTTTGCCGGATTTTAATACATCGATGGCATCCTGGCCTCCGTCAATGGAAATAACAATAATATCCTCTCCCGGCTTTAACCCGGCCTTTTCGATTTCCGGCAGGGCGCCCAGCGTCATCTCGTCATTATGGGAATAAACCACATCTATTTCATCCCCGTATTTCTCAAGGAATGTTCTCATGCATTCCGCACCGCGGCTTTTTAAGAAATCTCCGTCAATACTCTCTAAAATATTCATTCGCTCATCACCGGCGATTGCATCCTTAAATCCCGCCTGGCGTTGACGCATCGGTGTGGAATTGTCGGTCCCGGCGATTTCCACAATATTAACCTGCTCTAGTCCCAGAGCATCCGCTTTCCGGATTAAGTATTCTCCGGCTTTTACGCCTTCACTGTAAAAATCGGCACCGATTAAGCAGGCGGTAAGTCCCTCTTCGCTTGTATTCACATCACGGTCAACAAGGATTACCGGAATTCCCGCATTTTTTGCTTCCGTAAGAACATTGTCCCATCCTTCTTCCACAATCGGGGAAAATGCAATCACGTCCACCTTGTATGCAATGAAACGCCGGATTGCGGCAATCTGGTTTTCCTGCTTCTGGTTGGCATCTTCAAACATTAAACTGATGCCGTATTCCTCTGCCTTTTCTTCTATGTCGGTTGTATTTCCCACTCTCCATGCGCTTTCCGAACCGATCTGTGAAAAGCCCAGAAGCAGTTCCGGATTATTTGGTTCCGCAGGCGTTTTGCGGCATGCAAAGAGGGGAACTGCAAACAGAAGGCAGCTTATCATCGCAAGTCCGCACTTAACACCGATTTTTCCTATTTTTTTCCGTCCCTTATTATTTCTCATAATTATTTCCCTGTATCTTTTTTCCGGTTATATTTAATCCGTTTGCTCTCAAATTTATCCTTTTATATTCTGTATAGTTATTCTTCGCTTTCCGTCTTATTATACAAAAAATTATGCCGGTTTGTCCCCCTTCTTTTCCTGAAGCCTTGTTTCAAGCTGTTTTTTCAGATTCGCACCGGCTGCTGCCGCAACAAACATAAAGAAAAGCAGTTTAAACGGAAAACACAAAAGACAGAGTACCGCGGCGGCAAGCGGCTTCTTCATCTGGGTACCGAGGCACGCGGCTGTCACCATTCCCGCCGCAAAAACCAGGTGCGGAAAATCATATCCGAATAAAAGAATTCCGATTGCAAACCCCATGCATACACAGGAATAGATTAGCGGGAAAAAATGTCCGCCCTTCATTCCCATGCGGATACAAAAAGCAGTCAGGAAAAGTTTTAAAAGGGCAATCGCCATTAATACCAAAGGCGCAAAACTTGTAAAGGTCTGCGCAAGTTCCCCCATCTGCTCCTCTCCCGAGAATGCAACAATCGGGAAAAATGTAATGACTGTACCTAAAACCACACCGCAAACCGTCTCGCATACGATTTTGGGAATCAGTCCCGAAAGCTTTCCCAAAAGATGTTCCAGCATGTCAAAAAGAAATGCCATCAGAATTCCCGCAAGCACATAAAGAATTCCGCCGAAGCAGTCCTTCATCCCGAAAGATACTTCATCGAAAGAGGGGAATCCGCTCATCGCAACGCCTAAATAGGTATTGAGCACATAGTATACCAAAAGACCGCCGAGCGTAGCCGCGGCATAAAGCAAAAGCTTGGTGATACCGGGGAGTTTTACACCGGAAACATCCTCATTTGCATTTTCCTCTTCCACCGAAAATATTCCGAAAAGCGGTGCATGGAACAGAACACTTAAGGTTACTGCCTCGCCGATTTCCGAATACTCCTTCTCATGCGTCTTAGCGTATTTCAGGTTATCCCCTACCCAGTAGCAAAGTCCCACGATTACGCCGGTCAGTCCGGCCTCCGGACCGATGCTGGCAGCAAAAACAAGCGGTAAAAATGCGGCAACCAGCATGACAAGCATGTTTGAATAATCATAATGCCCGTCTTTTTTAATCTTTCCCATGACTACCGGCAGTTCCTCCGGATAGTCGCCGAAAAACTTTCTGAAAATGCCGATGATAAGACCGCCTGCTGCACACAGTAAAACGGCATATCCTTTAAAATGGATTATTTCGGGAAGTTTGTCCCACAGAAGTCCGGAAATTAGTCCCACGGCTTTCAAAAAAAGCCAGATGACTGTTCCGGCAAATGCGCCCAAAAGAAAGGCAAACAGAATGACCTTTATATCATTGAATAGTTTCCTGCTTTTCATTTTATCGATTCCCCTTGATTACGTTTCGCTTATTATATCATAAAGAAAAGTTCAAAATCATCTTGTTCACGTTTAAAAAAATACGAAATACTTGTTTTGAAAATCAAAAAGTTGCATACTCTATATTATGGGGAAACTAGCAGATCTTATCAATAAAGAAACGAATATTAAAAATGAAACCATGCGGATGACGGTATTAATACGAAAGCTCTGCCTTTCTTTTCTTGCGCTTTCCGTATTTAATCTGATTTTAAATGCAGTCCTGCTTCATTCTTTACCCGGTTCGATTCTCTGGATCTGCATGCTTGTTGCGGACGGGCTGACATTGAGACTTTCCTATCAGACGTCCAAAAAAACACTGCTTACGGTCTTTATTGTACAGAAAATCATCTGGATTGTAGCATCCATTATGATATTCGGCTGGGACGGCGGTTTTCAGTTTTTCCTGATTCTTCTGATTATCCTTTATTCCTTCGGGGAAGCCGGATATAATAATAAGAAGCTGATTTTCAATTTCATCTGCTTTGTGTTGTTTATTTTTTTCCTGGAATTCTATAAAGGAAAAGAAGGAATCGTATCCATTGCCGGCATAGAACGGATTATCGAAATATTCAGCACACTGGTCTTCTGTATTGATGTGGCATTCGTTGCAACATCCTTCAGTCATGAAAGTCAGGAAATTGAGGAAAAAATTGTTAATTACAATAAACAGCTGGAAATCGAAGCAGGTACGGATGCCCTTACGGGTCTTAAAAACCGCAGAAGCACCACTGAGTTTATCCGCTCTTTGGTAAAGCAGCAGCGTACCTTCAGCATCTGCATCTGCGACATTGATTTTTTTAAAAAAGTGAATGATACCTACGGTCACGAATTCGGCGATGATGTTCTGGTAGCAATATCGGATGTGTTTAAAAGCAAGGCATCCGAGGGCATTTATTTTTCCAGATGGGGCGGCGAGGAATTCTTAATCATCTTCCCGGATTTGAACGGGGACGAGTCATATGTTAAGGCTCATGTCATCAGCGATGAAGTGAAAAAAATTGCCGTACCCCATGAGAATGACATGGTTTCCGTAACCATGACCTACGGACTGTCGGAATATTCTTTAGGCAACTCCCTTGAGGAAAATATCAAGGAAGTAGACGAAAAACTCTACATGGGCAAGAATTCCGGCAGGAATAAAATCGTATATTAAAGGACTCTCTTTCCATGACCATTTTAACCTTTTTGATGATTATCCTGATTTTTATTGTTTTAATCGGGATTATTAACGAAAAATTCTTTCATATCCAGTCTGATATTGCACTCATCATGTTTTCGTTTATCATCTCCCTGATTCTGTTGATGGTAAGCTCATTTCTGCCGATTGAACCGCTTTCCGATTTCATTTTCGGTCTCGGCGATTTCGGTTTTGAGGAATATCTGATGGACGGAGTACTCTGCTTCATGCTCTTTGCAGGTGCAAGCAAGGTAAACATGAACAAATTCCGCCAGAATGTCCGCGCAATCAGTTTACTTGCGTTACTTACCACATTTCTTTCCTCCATGCTTTACGGAATCTTCTTCTATGCGGTTTCCTATATTTTCGGAATCGGTATGGATCTGGTTACCTGCATTCTTTTGGGCTGCGTGGTTTCCCCCACCGATCCGATTGCAGCAACCGGAATCTTAAATAAAATCGGCTTATCCAAGAATGTATGCTCCGTAATCGAAAATGAATCTCTCTTCAATGACGGAACGGGTGTAACTCTCTTTATTTTCGTACGAAGCCTTGTAAGTCACAGTAAGGAAAGCAATTTCCTGGTTTTAATGTCCAAGGAAATCTTCGGCGCCGTACTCGTCGCTTTTGCGGTTTCCTTCCTGCTCTTTAAACTTATGAAGCTTACAAAAGATCCGATTAAATACATCCTGATTTCCCTTCTTGATGTAACTTTGGTTTACATGATTTGTGAAATCTGCGGATTTTCCGGTGTGATTGCATCGGTTGTCTGCGGTATGTATTTTTCCGTAGCATATTCCAAGATGGAAAGACGTGTTAAGGTCATCGACCCGCAGGATTTATACAAGAACTTCTGGGAAATCATCGAAAGCCTTTTAAATTCCATTCTTTTTGTTATGATCGGATTACTCGTACTGGATCTGGAAATCAGCAGATATATCCTGATTATTGTCCCGGCTGCAATTTTAATCAATATTCTGGCAAGATGCTCCGGCGTTTATGTCAGCAGTTTTCTTACCGGAAATAAAAATATTCCCGGCAATTACAATAACACGGAATATGTCATTCTCATGACCTGGTCGGCCTTAAAGGGCGGACTGTCACTTGCGCTTGCAATCGGGACGAAAGAATTCCTGACGCATGATATCTATGTTCTGTTTATGAACGTAACATACATAACCATTTTCTTTACGGTGCTCGTTCAGGGGCTTACCGTAAAGAAAGTATATTTCGCACTGGAAAAACATAAGACCGCCAGAATGATAAAAAACAGAAAAGGGGCATAACATGAAAATTCTGATTGTCGGCGCCGGTCGTACCGGATGCTCTTTAATAGAAGCACTTGCCAGAAAAAATTACGATATTACGATTATAGAAAAAGACAAAAAAACGGTGGAAGCAATCACCGATAAATATAATGTCAGCGGCTTTACAGGTAGCGGCGCATCCAAGGAAAGCCTCCTTGCCGCAGGCGCGGACACGGCCGATATGCTCTTTGCCTTAACTCCGATTGACGAAATCAATCTGCTCAGCTGCATGCAGGCAAAAAGAGTCGGGACACTCCGGTGCGTGGCTCGTGTATCCCAGCCGGATTTTGCCGCAGAAAGAAAAACACTCGAAGCAGAGGAAGGAATCGATTATATCTTTAATCCCAAATATGACATGGCCGAGGAAGCAGCCTTAAGCATCGGTCTTCCCGGAGTAGTCAAGCCGAACGGGTTATTCGGCGGCTATTTGCAAATGATTACCATAACGGTTCTCCCGGAATCTCCCCTTAAGGGAAAGACCTTAATCGAAGTCCGAAGAGAGCTGGATGCCGATATCCTGATCGGAACCGTTCTCCGGAACGGTAAGCTCTTTGTTCCGGACGGAAGCTTTCGAATTGAAGAAAGCGACCGGATCGGTATTGCTACAAGAACCGAGGATCTTTTTAAGAATCTTAAGAAAATCGGAATTGTCAAAACTCCCGCAAAAAATATTATGATTGTCGGCGGCGGAAAAACGGCGGAATATTTAATTCAGATGCTCTTAAAAAGAAGAAAGAACATCAGTGTCATCGAACCGGACTTTGAACGATGCCGGGAACTGATGGAGAAATTCCCTTCGGTAAACGTATCTTTAGGAGAAGGTGAAATTGCGGAAATTCTGGAAGAAGAAGGAATTGCATCCGCCGATGTGGTTGTTTCCTTAACGAACAGCGATGAAACAAACATGGTTACCAGTATGTATGCATGGGCCCGAAACGTTCCGTCAATTTTAACCAGAGTCGATGCCCCGGGACATTTAAATCTTCTGCATAAGGTTAATCTGGATATTACCCTTTCCTCTTCGGAAATCTCCGTCAATAAGCTGGTACGGTTTATTCACAACTGGGAAGCCGGCGATGCCCCGAACCAGATCGAGAAATACTGCAGCGTCGCCGAGAATAAAGCAGAGATTATTCAGTTTACCGCAGGAGATGATTTCATCAAACCGGGAGTATGCTTTAAGGAAACTTCTTTTAAGTTAAAGAAAAACACATTAATTGCCTCAATCGTGCGGGACGGTGAACTGGTAATGCCGAGTGGTTTCACGTATATCCAGAAGGGAGACAAGGTCATTGTGGTCTCCGATAAGAAGAACCATATTGAGAACTTAAATGAGATATTTGCATAATAAGGATTTTATTGAGACTCTATTAATCATATAAATTCATATATTTTCTTACATTTTTTATAAATAATTAGTTTCATTCTGAAACATCACCTTGTGAAATTCTCTTTATTTTTTATACAATATATGGGCAACTTATTGTGTGAATGAGGAATAGCCGGAGAGAATGAAAGAGTTTATTGCACACAATTTTGTTCCGGTAACAGGATGTATCATGATGTTTACGTTTGTTCTTCTGAACAAAGGGCTTTCCAAACGTAAACGTCACTTTTTTTCATTCACACTGGCATTGTTTATGTTGAGCCTGGTGCTCAGGAATGCGGATTATATTACCTCCTGTTATGAGCATTTTACAATCCGGAGAGCCGTTTATTCCGCATTCGGATATGTTGTCCGGTCGCTTGTGATTTATGCGCTTGTCGGAACGGACTTTAATTTGAAAAAGAAGAAAATCAGGAATCTGTACTTTTTACTCGGATTACCTATTTTGATTACGATATTCAGTGCTTTTTCCGTTTTCTTTACAGATAAGGTGTATACCTTTGTGGAACCCAATAACTTCCATAGTGGTCCGCTTTCCTGGCTGAACTATGTTCCGTTGGCGATATACATGATTGTTATCGTGGCAATAGCGGTCTATGATTTTTGCACAAAACGCTATCGTCACGGAAGAATGATTGTGGGGACACTGACATTAATGACTTTCGCCATGTGTTTTGAGTATTTCGGGTTTAGAGAATTCTTAAGCGAGTGCGCAATCACAATGGCACTGATGCTTTATCTGTTCTTCTTCCAGAACGATGAGCATTTAAACGAAAGCAAGCATTTAAAAAAGAAAGCCCTGACGGACGGACTGACGGGTCTTTACAACCGGAACGGCTATAACGAAATCATGAAGAATTATTCGAAAGATAAGGATTTAATGGTTGCGATGATGGTTCTTGATATCGACGGGTTTAAGGGTGTTAACGATACCTACGGTCATGATATCGGAGACCGTATTCTGAAAAAGGTGGCAAAGCTTTTGTCCATCACATTCCGTTCTACGGATTACGTAATACGTTACGGTGGAGATGAATTCGTTGTCATTATGATCGGTATTACGGAGAATCTTGGATTCGTAGTGAAAAATAAGGTGGAAAGTATCAATGTACAGATGTTAAATCCGATTTCGAATATTCCGAAAACTTCGGTAAGTGCCGGACTGGCATTCTCGGAAAACGGACTTTCGGAAGAACTCTTTAAACAGGCGGATGAGGCGCTGTATATGACAAAAACAACAACCAAACACGGTTGTACGATTTACGGAGAAATGGCAAATGAGTGAGCAGGTTATTGAATTAAGGCATATGAGAGAAATCAGACGAAAAAAAATAGGATCACTTATAGTTGGATTTGTAATCGGGTTTCTGTTAGCCGGAGTGCCTTTGTTCTTTATTTTGGGTTTTGGCCCCCTTCTTTTGCTGTTTCTTCATTTGTATATGAAAGACATTTTGATTCTGGTGGGCTTTCTTGCACTTGTCGGTGTGATTTTTCTGGTAAGATTCCTGATTGTCAGGTTCCGTTAGTCGGTTATTTCCTTACCGATTGATTTTCTTTGTAAAGTTCTTT
>CADANR010000003.1 GCA_902789265.1 uncultured Lachnospiraceae bacterium
TCTGCAACCTGACGAATGCCTTCCGACATACCTTTGATTCGTTCTTCGGTTAATCTCAGACGATCCAAAAGTCCCGCACTCATGTTGTTTTTCGCACCGTTTTCCAAATCAATAGCATTTGCCGCAATGATTACGGGAGCATCTTCTTCCAGGCATTTCGCGATATGACGAAGTGCGGAATTCTTTTCCCTGGTGTTCAGTTTTGCAACTTCATACTTTGCTTTCTTTGCTTTCTTACACAGTTCTTCGAGATACATGGCCTTTCTCCTTTACACATAAATCACGAAATCCATACGGATATCCGATTTTTCCACCGGAATTTCATATCCGATTTTCTTTGCAACATTCTTGCTTTTACATTCCAGATAACAGATTCCGGCAGTCTTAACTGCACTGTCGGAAACATATTCCGAAAGAAATCTGTCATAATATCCTTTTCCGTACCCGATGCGGTTTCCGGCATCATCGAAGGATAAGCCCGGGACCAGAATCAAAACGGAATCTTCTTTTGGGTTATACTCGAATTTCTTATCATCGGCAGCATCCAGTGGTTCCCTTACTCCAAAGGTTCCCGGTGCCAATTCTCCCAAATCTTTTATCTCATAAAATACTATTTCATCATTTGATGTAACCGGGAAATAAACAGATGCTCCGGTATTCCTTAAAGCCTCAAAGGTTTCATCCGTCGGTACCTCTGTATCCTTGGATGCATACATAAGGACTTTATTGACCTTCAGAATCTTAACAATTTTTAAAACCTCGCCTTTTAAGAAATCACCTGCATCTGCCCTTCGTTCTTCGTTAATCTCTTTGCGAACGGAAAGGCATGCTTTCCGGTAATCGGTCTTTTTTTCCCGAACGGATAAAAGCGGATTAACCGTTCCGTCCTGCTCCACAATTCTGACCTGACCTAACTGTCCTTTTACGGAAGAACGGATAGCGCTTAAATATTCAGCCCGCAGGATTCCCTGTTCTTTTAATTCCTCTTCTGTAAGCAGTCGTTCTTTTGATAAGTGATATAATTCGTTTATTCTTTTTATGCGATCTTCCTGCATACCAAATCCTTACCCGCGATTCTCGATTTCTTCCATCATCTGAATCAAATCGAAATCTTCATCCTTATGCTGTTTAAACAGTGTTCCGAAATGTCTGCCGTCCATGATACGGTGAAGAATCCTGATATCCGAGCTGTTTGCGATAATCATATCCGCGCCGGATGTCGTCGCAATCTTTGCGGCATAAAGCTTTGTATTCATTCCACCGGTACCGACACTGCTTCCGGTTTCGGAGCTTCCCATCTTCATAATCTTTTCATCCAGAACATCCACGGTATCAATGAACTTCGCATGTGAATTCGTTCTCGGGTTATCGGTATAAAGACCGTCTATATCAGTCAACAAAATCAATAAATCCGCTTCTACAAGTGATGCAACAATTGCAGAAAGAGTATCGTTATCACCGAATTTAATTTCAAATGTGGAAATCGTATCATTCTCGTTAACAACAGGAATGACGCCGAGTTCAAGCAACGTCATCAGTGTATTATGTGCATTTTTTCTGCTGACCGGATTGGTCACAATATCTTTGGTAAGAAGTACCTGTGCCGCAACCTGATTGTATTCCGCAAAAATCTTTTGGTAAACCATCATGAGTCTTGACTGGCCGATTGCCGCGCAGGCCTGCTTTAATTCGATATGTTCATTCGGATTTTCGATATTTACGGCTCGTTTTCCGACACTGATTGCACCGGATGTAACTAAGATCACTTCTTTTCCGCTGTTTCGGATATTGCAAAGTTCCCGTACCAGAACCTCCATTTTGTTTAAATCAAGTGCTCCCGTCATCGGATGCTGTAAGGAAGAGGAACCGATCTTTACCACAACTCTTTTCTTGGTAAGTATCTCTTCCCGGATCTGTTCTTCTATGTTTTCAATACTGTTTTTCGGCATTTCTGCGCTCATTTTTTAAATCTCCCTGTAATTCCAAAAATATCATATTATTTTACCAAATTTATGCCTGATTTTCAACCGATTTCCTTATACTCACGAAGAAGCATTTCGGCGCATTTCAATCCGTCAATGGCAGCAGATGTAATTCCTCCGGCATATCCGGCACCTTCTCCGCAGGGATAGATTCCCTTTACCGTAAATGCCTGCAGCATCTCATTCCGAAGAATTCGAACCGGTGCACTGGTTCTTGATTCTATTCCGCAAAGAAGCGGATTGGAATCCGCATATCCCTTCATGGAATTGTTATAATGCTGCATACCTTCCACAAAAGACTGATTCATGGAATCCGAAAACAAAGCTGTCAAATCGGCCTCTTTCACAGCGCCGTAAACGGCAGAATTCAGATATTTATTTATTGCATCAGAACCTGTATTAACAGCCTTCTCAAAATCCTTATAAAACTGTACCGGAATCGCACCTTCTCCGAGCCGGAATGCCGTCTCTTCCAGCCTTCTTTGATATCTCATTCCGGCCAGTATATCGTCACTTCCGAAATCATCCGGACCAACATTCATTACCATTGCGGCATTGGAATATGCTCCGTCTCTTGCTGCATTGCTCATGCCGTTAACGGCAAGCCTGTCTTTTTCGGAAGATGCATTCACCACATATCCGCCGGGACACATGCAGAAAGAATAAACGTTTCTTCCGGACGATGTCGTATAGGCAAGTTTATAATATGCCGCCGGGAGATTCGGATATTTTTCTTTATAGCCTTCTCCGTACTGGCATTCATTGATAAATTCCGCATTATGAATGACACGAAAACCTACCGCAAAGGATTTTGCTTCCATGGAAAAATCCATGGAATGAAGCATTTCATATGTATCCCTTGCACTGTGGCCGATGGCAAGAATCATATTTTCGCAGGGTAAATATTCCGTTCCTGTATCAGAAAATTTCTGTTTCGAAACAGTAATTTCCGAAGCATTATTTCTTGTATTATTTACTGCATAATCAGCAGAATTTACACTTGGCTTAACCCATAATCCCGAGAGTTTTCCGTCCTTCACGTCAGGTTTTTCAAACTGCGTATTAAAACGGATTTCGCCACCCAGTCTTTCGATTTCTTTCCGGATATTTACAACAACTTTACGAATCACATCCGTTCCGATATGAGCCCGGCCGTCATACATGATTTCTTCCGGTGCTCCGAATTCATGGAAGGTTTCCAAAACCGCACGGTTTCTGCCGGACTTATCCTTCACTCCCGTATTCAGTTTCCCGTCGGAAAACGTCCCGGCTCCCCCTTCTCCGAACTGGACATTGGTATTCAGATTTAATTCTCCGCCGTTATGGAACGATTTCACCGCCTGAATACGTTCGGACATCTCCGCACCACGTTCTAACACAATGGGGCATAATCCCGCTCTTGCAAGATATAATGCCGCAAATATACCGGCAGGTCCAAAGCCGACAATTACAGGTCGGTTCACTAAATCTTCTGTCTTAAGATTTTCTTCTTTGAGTTCTGTTAATGCTTCCTCGTAATTTGCAAACTTATTTCTATCATACAAAGGCCAGGCATAAACAACCCGCTCCGTGGCTGATTTTACACCTCTTTTTAAAACTCTTTTTTCAATTTCCCTGTTTTGGAATTCAAGTAAAAAAGAATACTTATAGAAAATATCCGGCTTTTTCCGGGCATCTATGGACTTTTTCAGAATCTCCATAGATTTACAATCCGATTCTTTCAGTCCGAGTTTCTTATATAAAATTGAATATAACGCTTCTTCTTTTTCCGGGGAAATGCTTAATTCATACGTGTATTTCATACATTTTCTCCCACAAGTTTTCCGGAGGAAAATGCCCACTGCAGATTATATCCGCCGCACTCTCCGTCCACATCCAGCATTTCACCGATAATATATAAATTCGGAGTCTTCTCTGACTCTAATGTGTCTTTCATTTCGGATAAAAGGACGCCGCCCCTGGTACACTGTGCATTCTCATATCCGGCATGACCGGTAATTATAAATTCAAAATTTTTTATAAATCTGACAAACTCAATTCCTGATTCCGATACGGATTCTTTTTTTGCAGTATTTACCTGCTCCGTTTTATTATAATCCTCCAAAGAATAACTTTGATTGTTTATCTGAGGCTTGGATCTTTGCATTAATATAAACTGATTTAACAAAAATTCATAATATTTTTTCGGAAATATCCCCTCAAACAATTCCTTAAGAGAACCTGTTACTGCCATATTATTCAAAGAGTTCTTTCGGTAATTCTCCGTTCTTTTGCTTACAAACTCTTCAACCTGCTCTGAAGCCACATCAGGCAAAACATCCAGACGGATTCTGACATCCTTTTTTTCTTCGATTGCTTTCGTCAAATGTCTGCTTATCTGAAATACCGGAATTCCTGAAATTGCAGTATCTGTAAACTGAATTTCTCCCCTGTCGGAAGATACAATTTCACCATCCACAATTCCGTAAGCCTTCGCTTTGATGCGAACACCCGAAATCTCTTTTAATATCTTTTGATCAACCTTTAAAGGAACCAGTACGGGATATGTAAAACTTACCGTGTGTCCGAAAGACCTGGCAAGTTTGAAACCACTACCGTCACTTCCCGTGGCAGGCGCAGCTTTCCCGCCGCACGCAAGAATCAGAACATCATATTTTTCTCCGTTCAGATTAAAAGTCGCATCTGTATTTCTTAAAATCTCATGAAAATCTTCTCCGAAACGAATTTTTGCACCTTTTCGTGTCAGGACATTTACCAGTAAATCCGTCACTTCTCCGGCTCTTTCCGATAAAGGATAATAATATCCGTTTTTCTGAAACGAAGGGATTCCGCACAGATCTAAGAATGCAATTAATTCATCCTTCCCGTTCTTTTTTAGAACGGAATCAATAAAACCCGTATCGGAACCATGTGCATAATGGGAAACATTTATATCTTCATTTGTGAAATTGCATCTTCCGTTTCCGGTTATGCGAAGCTTCTTTCCGGCAATATCATTTTTCTCAAATACAGTAACCGAATTACCGCCTTCTAACGCGTAAAAAGCCGCCACGAGACCTGCCGCGCCGGCTCCTATTATCGCTATATTCTTTTTCTTATTTACCACAATACTCATATATCTTTTTTTAGATAGTTTATTTATAAAACATAAATGCACGAGTCAGGCAGTTCTCGTGAGAAGGCTCTATAGAACACGAGCAAAGCAAAGAATAAATTACTTCCGTTAACTTTTAATTTGCGAGCTTCTACGAGACTTCGAACGAGAAACTGTCTGACTCGCAAAAACTTCCTTTACTTTCTGAGCAACCCGAACTTTCGGAATATATTCAGAATCTGATCTCCTAACGGCACCATTCCGAAGATTTCCTTCGTAATTCCCTTAAAGAGAGTCATCGTAATCAGATAAACAATCATTCCGAAACCGATTGCAATCAGGCATGCCGCAAAGTCCGGAAGGAACAGCTTAAACAGGATATAAATTAAGAAAATGATTACTCCCATAATCACGGAACAAAGAAGCGGAATCAAGAATGTCTGCTTCACTTCCTGCTTGTAATGAAGGTATCTGTGAATAGCCACATGGTTTAAAATACACATAACAAGGGAAAACAGCATGTTCGCAAGGACAACGGAATAGATTCCGATTTTAAATCCGTAAAGGAACAACAAAAGCGAACCGATGTTAACAATCAGTGCAATTACAGCGTTAATAACCGGAGTATAGATTTTTCCGATGCCCTGTAAAACGCCGTTTCCGAGAGTGGAAAGTGCAAAGAAAATAATCGATAAAGTACCGATATAAAGCATTCTTGCAGCCATATCAATTTCGCCGTTAAAGAGCATATCCACAATCGGTCGGCCAAGTACCGCAAGTCCAACCGCACACGGAATTGTGATGACCATGGTAACGCGGATTGCCGTAGCAACCTTCATCCTGGCAGTTACCTTGTCATTCTTCGAAACGGATGCGGAAAGTGAAGGCACAATCGTGGAAACCATCGCATTCGCAAATGCAATCGGCAGATTAATCAAAACCTTGTATTTACCGGAATAAACACCCATCGCAAGCGTCTTTAAATCAAGCTCTCCGATGCCTTCCATGTAATGATTGTACATGGACTGGTTCAAAATACCGGAAACATTATATATTACGGTACTCATAATAAACGGAACAACGGTAATCAGTATAATCCACATAATCTTACTCATTTTTTCCGTTCGTTTCGTCTGATCGATTGCAACTTCCCGCTGCACCACTTTCTTTACGTAGAGCTGATAATTAATCACGACATAAAGAAGGGATGCCAAAGCACCGAGTCCGCATCCGATGGTTGCGCCTGCAGCACCGAGTGCCGGGGCAAATTTTTCATCCATCATAACATTGCCGAATTTTGTACCGATTCCGAAGAAAAGGGATGCAAATACAAGGGATGTTACAACAAGAATAATCTGCTCGATAATCTGGGAAATTGCGGTAACCACCATGGTTCCCTTTCCCTGAAAATACCCGCGGAACGCCCCCATGACTGCGAAGATAAAGAGTGTCGGGGCAAGTACGCGAAGAGCCATCGCCGATTTAGGTTCTCCCATAACCGTAGTTGCCAGGAAATCCGCAAAAATCAGTACCAAAATACAGCTTAAGCCACCGGAAATAACGGCAAAAAGCAACGCACCATGAAATAATTTCTGCGTATTCTTACTCTGTCCTTTCTCCGTTCTTGCAGCAACCAGTCTGGAAATTGCAACCGGCAGGGAATAAGAAGATAAAAGCAGGATAATCGAATAAATTTCATATGCATTTGCATAATATCCGTTTCCGACATCGCCGATGATATTGGTAAGAGGAATTCTGCGTACCAGACCGATGGCTCTGGAAATAATTCCCGCTAAAGCAAGAATTCCGCCTTGGACAAGGATTCCTCCCGCAACTGAATTTTTCGTTTCTTTACTCATATTTTTACCTGATTTTTTTTTGCTTTTCTTTCGTTTTTCTATATTTTTTGTTTTTCTTAATTATTACAGTTTACTTTTTTGTTTTTGTTGTTTTGCTTTGATTCATTCGTGGTTTTAGCAATTTACCTTTGCTTTATATTTATTTAGTCCCTTGTAATGCCAAGCTCGTCCAGATACGCTTTCTGCTTATCTTCCATCACCTTTGCCTCATCTTCCGTCATATGATCATATCCCAGAAGATGCAACGTGGAATGTGCTACTAAGAAAGCAAACTCCCTCTTTTCGGAGTGCCCGTATTCTTCTGCCTGCGAAATCACACGGTCCTTTGATATTAAAATATCACCAAGCATTACCATTTCAGTGTCATAGTCATAATCCGTAACGGAATCGGGATCATCCAGATAAGGCATAAAATCCGCAGGCGATTCAAACTCCAGTACCGGGAAAGATAATACATCGGTCGGCGCATCAACCTCCCTGAATTCCCTGTTCACTGAGTGAATGCCTTCGTTGTCGGTAATGGTTAAATTCACCTCGACCTCAAAGGGACAGTCTTCTTTTTCCAAAATATAAAAAATCACTTTTTCTGCGGTCTTTTGAAGGTCAAATTCCGGAGCATATTCTGTTTCATTCTCATAAATCAACAACATTTTTTTACCTATGACTGTTTTTTGCCCTTGGCTTTTCCCTGCGTTTGTCTTGCTTCATATTTCTCGTAAGCATTTACAATCTTCTGAACCAGCGGATGACGAACAACATCCTTGCCGGATAATTTGCATATTGCAACATCATCAATACCCGATAATACCTTGCATGCTACATCAAGACCGGACTGAACATCCTTCGGCAAGTCTTTTTGCGTTGCATCACCTGTTACGATTACTTTCGACCCGTAACCGATACGGGTTAAAAACATCTTCATCTGAGCAGGTGTTGTATTCTGTGCCTCATCTAAGATAATATACGCATTATCCAGTGTACGTCCTCTCATATATGCCAAAGGAGCCACTTCAATGAGTCCTTTTTCCATATTTTTGATAAATGCATCCGCGCCCATAATCTGATAAAGTGCATCATAAAGCGGTCTTAAATACGGATCAACCTTGCTTTGTAAATCACCGGGAAGGAAACCCAGTTTCTCACCGGCTTCAATTGCAGGTCTTGTAAGAATAATTCTTCCGACTTCTTCATTCTTGAATGCGGTAATTGCCATTGCCATTGCAAGATAAGTCTTTCCTGTACCGGCAGGACCGAGTCCGAAGACAATCATGTTCTTGCGTATTGCATCAACATACTGTTTTTGTCCTAAAGTCATCGGCTTTACAATTTTGCCGTTTACGGTATGGCAAATAATATCCTCATCGATGTCTAAAAGCACATTTTCCCTGCTTTCTTTCGACATTTCAATTCCGTAATTAACCTTTTGTTCTTCTATCGTTCTGCCCTTTCCGGAAAGCTCCGATAATTCGGAAAGTAAAGATACCGCACGCTTTGCATCCTGCTCGCTTCCGATGATATTTAAGTAACCGTCGCGATTCACAATCACAACGTTTAATTCTTTCTCGATTTTCTGTATATAATGGTCCTCTTCACCGAAGATATTACGCATATGCTCCGCGTCGATTTCCATTCTGTAGGTAGTTCTTTCGCTCATAAATTCCTTTGTAAAATATTAATCTATAATCTTATAAATTAACGGCAATTCTTCCGGCTTATTTTCTGAAAACTCATACGCATTTAAGAATCTCTTCACTGCATCAAGCGGTGGCACATGTTTTGCGGAATTGTAATGCATAACCGCAAGTACATCTCCGTCATTAACATAGTCACCGACTTTCTTCTTAAGCACGATTCCGACAGCCGGATCAATGATATCTTCCTTCTTTTCTCTTCCGCCGCCGAGCATCATGGAACAGATTCCGATTTCTTCACACTGAATATGGGAAATATAGCCTTCTTTATCGGCCCTGATTTCCATCTCAAATTCCGCCTTAGGCAAAAGTTCCGGATGATAGACTTCTTCCGCATTACCGCCCTGTGCTTCCACGAATTCGGCAAGTTTCTTAAGGCCTTCCTTCTTTGCAATTTTTTCATCAATCATTGCAAATGCCTGTTCTTTTGTATCGGCAAGTCCGGTTTTTAACAAAAACTCCGAAACAATCTCATAAATAAGCTTTGTAAAATCAGCCGGTCCTTCTCCGTTTAAAGTCGCAATTGCCTCCTTGACTTCCAATGCATTTCCTACCGCATTTCCGAGTGGCTGATTCATGTCGGAAATCACGGCAATCATGGTACGACCGGCACTCTTGCCGATTTTTACCATTGCTTCCGCAAGTGCAACCGAATCCTCTTTTGTCTTCATGAAAGCACCGCTTCCGGTCTTTACATCAAGTAAAATGACACTTGCGCCGGCAGCCAGTTTCTTACTCATAATGGAGGAAGCAATCAGAGATATGTTTTCGACCGTTGCGGTCACATCCCGAAGTGCATATAATTTTTTATCAGCAGGCGCCAAATCCTTGGTCTGACCGATAATGGAGATACCGACATTTTTGACCTGGTTGATAAACTGATCCATAGAGATCTCGGTATGGAAGCCACTGAAACTCTCAAGTTTATCAACCGTACCGCCGGTATGTCCGAGTCCGCGGCCTGACATTTTTGCGCTTTTCAGTCCGAAGGATGCAAGCAGTGGCATCACTGCAAGTGAAGTTTTGTCCCCAACACCGCCGGTTGAATGTTTATCCACTTTGATTCCCGGAATCTCGGATAAATCAAGAAGTTCCCCGCTGTGAGCCATTGCCATAGTCAGATCGTAGGTCTCTTTTTCATTCATCCCGCGAAAATAAACGGCCATAGTAAAAGCAGACATCTGATAATCGGGGATATCGCCTTTCGTATAGCCGTCAACCATATATTGTATTTCTTCTTCGGTAAGTGCATTGCCGTTTCTTTTTTTCATGATCAGGTCATACATGCGCATAAGTTTTTACCTCTGAAAATTATTCTATATTACTTATCACTTATGATACGGTTCGTGATTCATAATCCGGAAAGCCCTGTAAATCTGCTCAGAAAGAATCACTCTCATCAGCTGGTGCGGAAATGTCATGTCAGAGAAGCTTAACTTCATATCAGCCGCACTTAAAACATTCTTTGAAAGTCCGATGGAACCGCCGATTACAAAGCAAATCACATTCTTTCCGGATAAAAAGATTCGCTGCATTTCTTTTGAAAAATCAACACTGTCCACTTTCTTGCCGTCAATCGCAAGTGCAATCACATAAGCTCCGTTCGGAATTTTCTTTAAAATTTTCTCTCCTTCGCGGTCTTTAATCTGTTCCTCTTCCGCTGCGGATGCATTCTCCGGACATTCCTCATCAGCCACTTCAATGATTTGAAATTTGCAGTATTTGGAAAGGCGCTTGGAATACTCTGCAACAGCATCGCGAAAGTATGCTTCTTTGATTTTCCCGACACCGATAATGGTGATTTTCAATCGAACAACTCCTTAATCGAATAATTCTTTATAGTTTTCGTCAAGCAATCCGTCTATTGTCGAATCTGCCACATCCTGAAACTTCGGTTCCCGCTTAATTGCACTTTTTAAAAAATCCATTCTTGCAAAATAAACGGTTTCATCTTCGGAATCTTCAGGTACAGGAATCATCTTGTTGGCAGTTTCCACCGCTTCTTCCCTGCAGAATTTAAGAATTTCTTCTTTTAATTCGCTTTCATCCACAATGGAAGCGCGAAGTCTCCTTGCCGTAAAAATGGACATAATTCCAAAGCAAAGCAGAAGAAGAAAAACAACAGCCATAAAACCATACAGCACTTTGCCGGGAATTCCGTTAATCTGTAACGGAAGAACATGGAATACTACCAGTCCCTCAAAGATTAATCCCAAAGCTCCCATGGAAATCAAAGCAACTGCGGAATTTTTTGCATCATTCGCCTTTTCTTCCGAGGAATGGAAAGTTCCCGGATCCTTTTTCTTTTTGGAATCCTCATCGTCCTCGTCGTCGTCATCATCGTCGTCGTCATCATCCTCGTCGTCATCATCAAGGCTTATTCCTTCCGAGTCGTCTACCAAATAAAATCCCTTGGACTTAACTGCACTGTTTTCGTCCTCTTCCTCGTCTTCATCATCGTCATCATCTCCGAATTTCGCATGGAGCTGTTCCTGTTGAGCCTGAACATATTCATCCATCTCTTCCCTGCGTTTTTCAAAATAAGTCTTTATTGCAAAGGAAGCGGATTTTTGATATTTCTTTTCCACCTGAATCTCGGAAAGTCCTTCGCCCAGGTCCTCTAAGTAAACGCCTTTGATTTTGTTATCTTTCAGGAACTCGTATACTTTTTCGATATCAGCTGCAGGTCCGTTCAGCATTTGTACGGTTTCAGCCCTTGCTTCGCCGAGCACATCAACTAACTCGACGCCGCAATCGGCACAGACCGTAAAGCCTTCTCTGTATTCATTTCTGCATTTCGGGCACCAGGGCATAGTTCTTTCTCCGATTTCTTTTTATTTTTATTTATTCAGGTATTCATCAATACCCTTTGCAGCTGCTCTTCCTGCGCCCATCGCAAGAATAACGGTTGCTGCACCGGTAACCGCATCACCGCCTGCATAAACACCTTCTTTGGTGGTTGCACCGTTTTCTTCGGCAATGATACATTTTCTTCCGTTGATTTCAAGTCCTTTGGTAGTGGAAGAAATCAAAGGATTCGGGGAAGTTCCGAGAGCCATGATTACAACATCGCAGTCAATGACATATTCGGATCCCGCAATTTCCACAGGACGTCTTCTGCCGGATGCATCAGGCTCACCGAGTTCCATCTTAATGCACTTAATTCCTTTTACCCAGCCGTTTTCGTCTTCAAGAATTTCAACCGGATTGGTAAGAAGATGGAATTCAATACCTTCTTCTTTTGCATGATGAACTTCTTCGGCACGTGCCGGAAGCTCTGCTTCGCTTCTTCTGTAAACAATATATGTTTCGGAACCGAGTCTTAACGCAGTTCTTGCAGCATCCATTGCAACATTTCCGCCGCCGACAACTACGGTTCTCTTTCCAATCATAATCGGAGTTGTGGAATCCGGATCAAATGCCTTCATCAGGTTGCTTCTGGTTAAATATTCGTTTGCGGAGAATACACCGCTTAAATTCTCTCCCGGAATTCCCATGAATTTCGGAAGACCAGCACCGGAACCGATAAATACCGCATCAAAATGTTCTTTTTCGATTAATTCGTCAATGGTAACGCTCTTTCCGATAATTACGTTGGTCTCAAATTTAACACCGAGCGCTTTCACGTTTTCGATTTCCTTCTTTACAACTCTTTCCTTCGGAAGACGGAATTCGGGAATACCGTAAACAAGTACGCCGCCGAGTTCATGAAGTGCTTCGAATACGGTTACATCATAACCGAGCTTTGCAAGGTCGCCTGCACAGGATAATCCGGAAGGACCGGAACCGATTACGGCTACTTTCTTTCCGTTCTTGTTCGGATTTTCCTTCGGATGAACATTGTTTTCAAACGCCCAGTCTGCAACGAAACGCTCCAGTTTTCCGATGGATACGGCTTCACCTTTGATTCCTCTTACGCATTTGCCTTCGCACTGTGTTTCCTGGGGGCAGACACGACCGCATACTGCGGGAAGCGAGGAAGACAATGTAATTGTATGATATGCGCCTTCAAAATCGCCTTCTTTCACCTGCTTAATAAAATCCGGAATATGAATGGATACGGGACAACCCTGTACACAAAGAGGATTCTTGCAGTTTAAGCATCTGGAAGCCTCTTCCATTGCTTCTTCTTTGGTATATCCCAAACATACTTCTTCAAAATTTGTTGCGCGGACCTTCGGTTCCTGCTCTTTAATCGGTACTTTTTTCATTACATCCATTACTCTTCACCTCCGCAATTACCGCATCCGCCATGGTGGGTATTTCCTTCTTTTGCAGCAAGATATGCTCTGCCTTCTTTTGTTTTATACATCTGCTGACGTTTCATGGCCTGATCGAAATCTACCAAATGTCCGTCAAATTCAGGTCCGTCCACACATGCGAATTTAATCTCGTCACCGACTTTCAATCGGCATGCACCACACATACCGGTTCCGTCAACCATGATCGGATTCATGGAAACGATGGTGTGAAGATTTAATTTCTTCGTTAAGAGACATACGAATTTCATCATAATCATCGGACCGATGGTTACGCATACATCATAGCTTTTTCCTTCTGCATAAAGGTCTTCCACTACCTTGGTAACCATTCCGCTTCTGCCGTAAGATCCGTCATCGGTTGTAACATATAAGGTTCCGGCAACTGCCTTCATTTCCTCTTCCATGATGACTAAATCCTTAGTCTTTGCGCCGACAATTACATCAGCGGCAATGCCATGCTCATGCAGCCATTTTACCTGCGGATAAACAGGTGCGGTACCTAAGCCGCCGGCCACAAAGAGAATCTTTTTATTCTTTAATGACTCGATATCTTCTTCAGTAAATTCCGAAGGTCTTCCCAAGGGGCCCACGAAATCATGGAAATAATCACCTTTCTTTAAGGAGGACATCAGGAATGTTCCTTCTCCGATGACCTGAACAACAATTGTTACGGTTCCCTTCTCTCTGTCATAATCGCAGATGGTAAGCGGAATACGCTCTGCATCTTCGAATGCACGCACAATTACAAATTGGCCCGGTTCACAGTTTGCGGCACATCTGGGTGCTTCAACAACCCATTCGAAAATGTTGCTCGCAAGTTCTTTTGCTTCTAGAATCTTGTACATTTTTCTTTCCTTCCTTAACGCTTTACTACTTTGTATATCATACTTTTGAATAAATTCATGTATTTTTTCACGTAATCCATTCAAAACAGTATTTTCAAAAATTACTCATAGCTCTCCTCGGCGGGCGGAGTCGGTGGAGGAAGCGGCGCTCTGGTATAAACATAATTACCGTCACCGTTTACCTTAAGAGTTCCGTAATCCATCATATCCTTGGTGGATACGCAGTAAACATAACCCGTCTTCATCATCGAGCCGGAATTGATATCCTGATAATACTCATTAATAACATAATAAATATTGGCATCTTCTTTCGTATAAGGTGCGGCATCCGGATTATCCGTGTCATCACGTTCATTGAAATCAACTGCTGCTTCGCAAAGGAATAACAGTTTCCCGGAAAGTGTGGTGAGCGTTCCGTCAAGATCCGCCATTCCACCGAGCGACATACGGTACATCGTGATAATCTGGGTTGCGTCTGCAGCCGTAACAAGACTTTCGTCCTGCAGATACAGAAAATCACGAACGGTCGGTTCACTGGGCACATCATCAAAATTGTAGGTTACAAACTGAAACTGTGAGGAACCGAGCGGCATAAGAAGCGGATTCTTATAAACGTTGCTGTCCTTGGTAGGAAGCGATCCGTCGGTCGTATAATAAACCACGCAGTCTTCCGGAATATCTTCCACAGCAATTAACTTCGGTGTCTCGAATTCGCCGGACTCCAGATTGACGATCGGAGAATCGGGAACTGCCACATTAATGGAAAAATCACCTTCCGTAATCGGACTCATGAGCCCGAAGGAATTAATATAAATCGCTTTGATATGGAATGCACCCTTTTCAAAATATAAAGGCGAGGTATATTCCATGGATTCATTATCCGGCGTGGAACCATCCGTTGTATAATATATTTTCCCGGACGGATTTCCGGAGATAACCAGATATACGGGATCATCATAAGAACCCGGTACTACGGAAAACTCCGGAGCATCTGCGAGATACTGCTGAAACTGACTGATAATGCTCGGATCATCGCAGTCCGCAAGAACATTGTTGATGGATTCAAAATCTCCCAATTCTTCATATATCGCAAACAATTTCGTATAAGCAACAAGCACATCGGTATCAAAATCACGAATGATGTTTCGATAAGTCAGAATTGCCGCCTGCTGCTGGTTATTCTTTGTATAGTAATCAGCCAGTTCATACTGAACGGTTAAGTCATCGGAATGCATGTTTGCAGCCGATTCCATATAGTATACGGCATGTGCATAATCACCCTGTTCGTAAGCCAGTTTTGCCTGCTCATATTTATATTCAAAGGAATTCTTTTTGATTCTTCCGGAGATAAAAATCGACACCGAAACAATAATACCAATTAATATAAACAGGGCAAAAATCATGAGTACGCGGGTAACCGGATTACTCATGGTTTTCTGGATAAACCTTCCTCCTCCGGTAAAATCAAGCGCTTCTTCCACATCCCAGAAATCCTCATCAAAATCATTCTCAAAATCATCCGGATCCTTTGGCTTTTGCGGATTCGTCTGAGGCTTGGTTTTCGGCTTGACGGAAGCATTCTTCTTTTTGCCGGCCGCACCTTTCCCGGACATTTTTCGTATTTTTTCGGAAGATATTTCCTGCGTAGGCATCTTCTTAATTGTTGCCTTATTCGGCACTTCCTGTGTCGGATAACGCTCTAAATCCTCATCTCCGAGACCGTACTGATTTAAAAGTTCCTCGTCCAGATCATCCAGAGAATTTTCCTGATCATAGAGTTCTAAATCTCTCTGCATGGTTGCCGCAACATTGGACATGGATTCCTGTATGCTGTTTTCCAGTTCCGGATCAAAATCGGGAACGTACTTAATCTCTGCACCGCAACGGCTGCAGAGCAACATTCCTTCTTCGATTTTTGCCCCGCATTTCGGACAAGTCATATATAATCTCCTCTGACTATGAATTTAAAGATACACTCTCAACGCAATTTTTCATAAGCATGGCAATTGTCATCGGCCCGACTCCGCCGGGAACAGGTGTAATTGCGGATGTATGTGGTGCAACATCATCAAAATCAACATCCCCGCAAAGTTTCTTGCCTTCCAGACGATGAATCCCGACATCAATGACTACAGCGCCTTCTTTTACATATTCCGCAGTAATCATCTTCGGCTTTCCGATTGCAACAATCAGAATGTCTGCACGCTTTGTAACTTCCGCCAAATTCTTCGTTCTGGAATGGCAAACCGTAACGGTTGCATTCTCTCGAAGCATTAAAAGAGACATCGGTTTTCCAACGATATTGCTTCGACCGATAATCACGCACTCTTTTCCTTCAATTTCCACATTGCTTCTTTTTAAAAGCTCAATGATGCCTGCCGGTGTACAGGATACGAATCCCGGTTGTCCGATACAAAGCGCACCGACACTCTGCGGATGAAAACCGTCCACATCCTTCTTCGGTGAAATTGCTTTAATTACAGCATCCTCATCAATATGTTTCGGAAGCGGCAACTGAACCAGAATTCCGTTTACGGAATCATCGGCATTTAATTTTTCGATTAATTCAAGTAATTCTTCCCGGGAAGTACTTTCCGGAAGTTCATAGGAAAGCGACTTGATTCCGATAAACTCGCATGCTTTCTTTTTATTCCCGACATATACGGTGGATGCAGGATCCTCTCCGACCAAAATAACCGCAAGGCAGGGAACCGTGCCATGAGACTTCATCTCATCCACTTTAACCTTTAATTCTTCCTTCAAAGCGGTGGAAATTGCTTTTCCGTCTATAATCTGATACATGTTTATCTCCAAACAATCTGTAATTTTTTTATATTTAGAACAATCCGGTAATCTTACCTTCTTCATTCACATCAATTCCAAGTGCAGCCGGTACTTTAGGAAGCCCCGGCATTGTCATAATCTGACCGGTAATGGCAACCACGAAACCTGCACCTGCGGAAACATATACTTCACGAACCTCGATATTGTAACCGGTCGGCCTTCCGAGAAGTGCCGGATTATCGGATAAGGAGTATTGTGTTTTTGCGATACAAACCGGGAAGTTTCCGAATCCCAGATCTTCCAGTTTCTTAAGCTGTGTCTTTGCAGCTGCGGAATAGTTAACACCGTCTGCTCCGTAAATCTCTTTTGCAATGGTTTCAATCTTTTCGGTTAAGGAAAGGTCATCGGTGTAAATGGAATGATAATGGCTTTCCTTGGTTTCAAGAGTATTCAAAACTGCCTTTGCAAGCTCGATACCGCCTTCTCCGCCTTTCTCCCATACTTCGGAAAGTGCGAAATCACATCCTCTTTCTTCGCAGAATTGCTTTACAAATGCGGTTTCCGCAGGTGAATCAGTAACAAAGGAATTCAGTGTTACAACTACGGGTACGCCGTATTTCTGAAGATTTTCAATATGCTTTTCAAGATTGACAATACCCTTCTTCAGTGCCTCAAGATTCTCCGGTACCAAATCGTTTTTTGCAACCCCACCATTATACTTTAATGCACGAATCGTTGCAACAAGTACGATTGCATCAGGTTTTAAGCCTGCCATACGGCACTTGATATCAAGGAATTTCTCAGCACCGAGATCGGCACCGAAGCCCGCTTCCGTAATGCAGTAATCTGCCATCTTAAGAGCAGCCTTGGTAGCTCTTACCGAGTTACAGCCGTGTGCAATATTTGCAAAAGGACCACCGTGAACAAGAGCCGGTGTATTTTCCAGAGTCTGAATCAGGTTGGGCTTTAATGCATCCTTAAGGAGTGCTGCCATGGATCCGACTGCACCCAAGTCAGCTGCGGTAACCGGCTTTCCTTCAAAATTATACGCCACGATGATACGTCCTAAACGTGCCTTTAAATCTTCCATATCATCTGCAAGGCAAAGAACTGCCATGATTTCGGATGCAACGGTAATGCAGAAATGATCTTCTCTTACAACGCCGTCCGCCTTTGCGCCGAGACCGATTACTACATTACGAAGTGCTCTGTCATTCATATCAAGACATCTTTTCCAGACTACCATTCTGGTATCAATTCCAAGCTGGTTACCCTGCTGGATATGATTATCAAGCATTGCTGCAAGAAGGTTATTTGCGGTAGTAATTGCATGGAAATCACCTGTAAAATGAAGGTTTAAATCTTCCATCGGAACAACCTGTGCATAACCGCCTCCGGCAGCACCGCCCTTAATTCCGAAGCAGGGTCCTAAGGATGGCTCACGAAGTGCAATGATTGCTTTTTTGTTTAATTTGGCAAATGCCTGTCCGAGTCCTACGGTTGTAGTTGTTTTTCCTTCTCCTGCGGGAGTCGGGTTAATTGCCGTAACAAGGACTAATTTGCCGTTCGGATTGGACTGAATACGATTTAAGTATTCATCCGTGATTTTTGCCTTGTACTTTCCGTAAAGTTCAAGCTCATCATAAGATATTCCGAGGCTCTCGGCAACTTCCGTAATAGGTTTCATCGTAGCTTCCTGTGCAATCTGAATGTCTGTCTTCATGGCATCTCCTTTTGTTCTTAAATATTTATTAAGTTACTCTTTTATAAAATAACAACGTTAACTGTATTTTGTTTATTTAAAAAAATTACTGGTTCTGAAGGTACTCCTCGAACTCTTCCATGTTCATAAGAATTCTTCTCGGCTTTGTTCCCTCTTCCGGTCCGACTACGCCGGCTTCTTCAAGCTGGTCCATAATACGCGCCGCTCTGTTAAATCCGATTTTAAAGATTCTCTGGAGCATTCCGATGGAACCTTTCTCTTTATCGATTACGAATCTTCCCGCTTCCGCAAAGTATTCATCCCTGTCATCCCCGCCGGAATTCAACGCACTTCCGCCGCTTATATTACTGCTGATGACGGTCGGGATTTCGGACTGGTAGGAGGAGCAGATATTCTGATTCTTAATGAAATCAACAACATTCGCCACTTCTTCATCCGAAATAAACGCACCCTGCACACGGGAGGGTTTGTTAAGCCACTGCGGGAAGAATAACATATCTCCTTTACCGAGCAGTTTCTCCGCACCGTTTGAATCAAGGATGGTTCTTGAATCAATACCGGAGGATACCGAAAATGCGATACGGCTGGGCATATTTGCTTTAATCAGACCGGTAATGACATCTACGGAAGGACGCTGTGTTGCAATGATTAAATGGATACCGGCTGCACGGGCAAGCTGTGCAAGACGGCAGATACTTTCTTCCACTTCTTTGGATGCAACCATCATCAAATCGGCTAACTCGTCCACGATAATAACAACCTGGGGCATTTTTTTAAGCCGCTCTTCTTCGGGAACATCCGCACCCTGGGAAGCAACTTTTTCGTTAAAGCCTTTCAGGTCACGTACACCTAAATCCGCAAAGCGTTTATAACGCTCCGTCATTTCATTGACACCCCACTGCAAAGCTGCGGATGCCTGCTTCGGATCCGTAACGACCGGAAGAAGCAAATGCGGTATACCGTTGTATACGGATAATTCCACTACCTTAGGATCGATTAAAATAAGCTTAACGTCATCCGGATTTGCCTTAAATAAAATACTCATAATAAGCGTGTTAATGCAGACGGACTTACCGGAACCGGTAGCACCTGCGATTAACATATGAGGCATTTTTGCAAGATCTGATACAACAACGTCACCTGCGATATCTTTGCCGACGGCAAATGTAATATTTGATTTAAATTCCTTATATTCTTTCGATTCAAAAAGTTCACGAAGTCCTACGGAGGATGCAGTAAGATTCGGAACTTCGATTCCGACTGCCTGCTTTCCGGGAATCGGTGCTTCAATACGGATATCGGATGCAGCAAGATTTAACTTAATATCATCCGCTAAAGAAACAATCTTGGATACCTTAACCCCCATCTCCGGCTGGAGCTCATATCTGGTAACCGCAGGTCCCTTGGAATAATCGGTTACATGTACCCTTACGCCGAAGGTTTCAAGTGTTTCTTCGAGCCTTCTGGCAGTTTCTTCCAGTTCGCGCTTATCATCGGACTTTTTATTCTTATCAAACGGCTTTAAGAGATTGACGGAAGGAAGCCTGTACTGTGCCGAAGATTTCTGCGGTTTTTTGAAATCATCCAGGCTCTTGGACAATCCGGCTTTATCACGGCTTCTTAAATGTACTGCCCCGTCGGATTCACTCTCGGATACTGTTTGTGCGGCAGCAGTCATTGCCACCGGTTTCGGTGTTGCAACAGGTGTAATCGGAGGCAAATCAGCCGTATCGGATAATGCGCCTCTTGAGAAAGTATCTTCCGCAGGGGCGGTTGTACCGACTGCATTCAAAGTAATGCTTGCCGAACCGGGAGTCGCACTGACGCCGTTATTACGGGATACCGGACGAATCCAGTCCTCTCTTTGATCGTCATACTCTTCTTCCACTTCCTTCGGAAGAACAACGCGGTGGATATTGTTGGATTCCGGTTTCTCCGGAATATTGATACCTCCGGCCTCTTTCGGTTTGGCCGCCTGTTTATTCTTAAATACGGGAACGGATTTGCCCATTAACTGAAGACCTTCAGGCTCTTCCTCAGCATATTCTTCTTTCACGCGGATGTCTTCTTCCGGAACTTCTTTCTTTTTCTGAAGTTTGCTTAAATCATGATCAACGCTCGTACTTTGGGTTCTGCGTGAATTGACAGGTGCAGCGGAAGCGGTATTGCGGGTATTTTTCCGTCTGACCGGAACTTCTTCTTCCTCTTCCTCCTCATAATCATCATCTTCTTCCCGTTCCCTCTGTGTATACTCAATCAGTGCGGGAACATAGGGAAGCACAAAGACGCCGATGCCGATTAACGTTAAGATTACGCAAACGAAAATCGCACCGACCTTGCTGATTAATGATACTAAAAACAGAGCAATCGCGCCGAATAAAAAGCCTCCGCCCGTTCCGTTAATGAAGAAATCATGAGCCCAGTCCTTGCTGCCGACATAGCTTTCCAGATTACCGTAGGTGAACAGGTGCGCAAACAATGCAAAAGTTACCATCAGAAGTATAAGAGCCGCAAAACGAATGTAAAACGATCTGTCTCTTTCAATAATTCGAAATATTATGGTAAGTACAATCGCTGCAATCGGCAGGTAATAAGCGGATATTCCGAAGATACCGGTCACACCGATGCGGATGAAATCTCCTAAATTGTTCTTTCCTTCCACTCCCGAGGAGATTACTTTAATCACGCACAGAAAAATGAAAATCAAAGCCGCGAAGACCGCGAGCATAATCACTTCTTTCTTGTACGCAAAGTCAAACTGTTCTGCCTGTTTTTTATTTGTCCTTTTTGCAGTACTTTTCTTCTTTGAAGACCCGGATTTTTTCCCGGTCTTTCTCCCGTTTCCGGAAGTAGCCATATCTAAATGCCTCCGTTATACATCATAAAAATCTTTACCCGTCAGATCCTTGATATCAAAATCCATTTCCTCTTCTGTCGGGTCATAATCAAATACAAGTTCCTTCGGAACATGAGGTTTCGGTCCCGGAAGAACATTCTTAATCTCTTTTACAGATTCTGCAGCAGGTTCTGTTACAGTTTCTGTTACAGTTTCTTGTGCCTTCAGCAGTTTCAATTCCTTTCGTTTCAGCCTTATTATCAGAAGTATCCTGTACGGTTTCCGTAACTGCTTCCGGTTTGGTTTCTGCCGGAATTTCTGCTGCTGTTTCTGTTGTAACTTCTGCTACGGTTTCAGTTGTAACTTCCGCTACGGTTTCCGGTACAGTTTCCGTTACGGGTTCTGCCGTAGTCTCGGTTGTAATATCCGTTGCAGTTTCCGCAACTGTTTCTGCGGCAGGCGCAACCGTTGTTTCTGTTACGGTTTCTGCTACAGTCTCTGTTGCAATTTCCGTTACGTTTTCCGCAGAAGCAACAGTTTCATAAGTATTCGCAACTGTTTCAGTTGCCGCAACAGTTTCACCTGCTGCAGCAGTCTCACTTACAGGCGCAGCCTCGCCTGCCGCCATGGCTCTGGCCACCAGTACAGATTCAACTGCAGTTGCAGTATTGGTTTCAGGTTCCTCTACCTTCTTAGTAAGCATAGGTCTGTTCATATATTCAGGATTGCTCTCAAAATCACCCTCTGCCTTCTTAACAGGTGAGAACATCTTACCGCGACGTCCTCTGGGAGCCATCTTCATCGGTACATACGGAGGAAGTTCTTTCTTAACCGGTTTCGATTCTGCTGCGGCAGGTTCTTCTGCAACGGGTTCTGCTGTGGCAACAGTTTCAGTCTGAGTTTCCGTCTTTATTTCTTCCGCATTCTCGGTCTTCGTTTCTGCCGGTACTTCTGCCTTTGTTTCTACCGAAGTTTCTGTCTTCACTTCTTCAACCGTTTCAGGCTTTGTTTCTGTCGCAATTTCAGACGTTGTATCTTCCGAAGTCTCATCTTTTGTTTCTGTCGGAATTTCTGCAATTGCTTCAGGCTTTGTTTCTACCACAGTTTCAGTCTTCGTTTCAGCAGAAGTTTCTGCCTTTTCAACTTCTTCTTTAACTGTTTCCACAGTGCTGTCTGCTGCAGTAGTTTCTTTAGCGGAAGTTTCAGGAGTTTCAATTGCAACCGTTTCTGTTGCAGCAGACTCTGCCACAGCATTTTCAGTTGCAGGAGTTTCAGTAGCAACAGTTTCGGTTGCAACAACTCCGGCCACTTCTGTCTTAACTTCTTCTGCAGTCTCCTCGGCAGGCGCCTCCATATGCACATCTTTTCCAAGGGTAATCACGTTGGTCTTGCGACTCTTACGCCCACCCTGCTTATTTTCTTTTTCAATCCTTTTGGCAAATTTAGCATTTGCCCTTTCTTTCCGCTTATTCTCAATATCAATTAACTGTTCCTTCATTGCCTCTTCCGATTCTGCCTCAACCGGCATAAACAGAATTGCAATATAGCGAAGTCCGATAGCCCCGATCATTGTAAATACAAGGGACATCACAACTTCATAAGAAACATGATCCAAAGTTACGAAATGGAATAAAACAAATACGATTGCCATTACCGCAAGAGGAAATACGCGGTCTTTCTTTGTTTTAACAAATTCCAAAAGCCATAGTCCCGCAAGCATATAGATAATCGCAGACTCCCAGGTTCCGTAATACGGAGCAAGTATTGTTATGTCGATTCCGTCCCTCGGAACAAAAAGCATACCGTAACGGGCAATTCCGGTCAATCCGGAAGGTGCGCCTGCCGGAAAGGCAAATAATGCAATCAGAAGAAATACGAGACCGCATCCGGCAAATACAAGGCTCTGCCAGGACGACTTATCGATTTTTTCCCTGATTTCCGTTTTAAACTTCATTTGATGGAATGCATAAATTGTAATCGGGAATAAGAAAAGTCCGGAAATATCAAAGTAAGCAATAAAGCCCGCAAATAATCCCGCAAGACCGAAATACAGCAAATGCCGGTTTTCTTCGATTTTTCCGTTTCTGTAATAATGAATGAGTTCCACAATACCCAAATAATATGCACTGAGTAAGAAACCGTACATAAGCGCCGGTGTACAATAAAGGAACTGCTGGACGGATGCCGGCAGAAATGCAAGAAGAAGGAACGCAAACCACGCTGCCGCTTTTCCGACAGAGTTTCGAATTGCATAGAATACAAAAATCATAATTCCGAGAGAAAGAATGGCCTGTAGAACATAAACAACCACCAGGTTCTCTCCGAAAATGCCGAATAACATTTTGACCAAACCGGTAAATAAATATGCCCCGTTTTCACCGGTCCCGAGTGAAGGAATGTTTCCGAGAGCATATTCAATATATGCGCCGGTTCCTTTGCCTGTTCCGGCTCCGGTTTCATCAATGAAAAGTTTAATCGCACTCGAAAATCTTACAATCAGCGCAGTGATTGCAACCACGAATACGAATACAACTTCCATAATGCCTTCGAGTTTTATGCCGCTTACACCAAATTTCTCTTCCACCGGCTTTTTCAAAGACTTAAATCCGATTGCGAGAATCGTAATTCCGAGAATGAAAATACCATAGAATGCTCCGACATAAATCAGATATGCCGGATTCTCTGCCGCTTCCGATACACCGATTGCGGAAACACCGATTCCGGCAAAAACAATGACACAAAGAAAGCCCCAGATTATGTAATTGACAACGGATCTTTTAAAAATCATTTATTCTTCGTCCAATCCCTTCACAGAATCTTCTTTCTCTAAATCAGCACTTAAAAATGTTTCAATATGATATCTCGGTCTCTGTTTTACTTCGATATATATCTTTCCGACGTATTGACCGATTAAGCCAACAGAAATCAGTTGGACACCTCCGATAAACCAGATGGAAAGCATGAGTGATGCCCAGCCCGGCTGTGTCTCTCCGAATATATTTAAGAAATACGAAACAAGCACATATATCAACGCTAAGAAGCTTAAAATTACAATCATAATTCCGAAGCCGGTAATAAAACTGATCGGCTTTACGGAGAAGGAAGTAATTCCTTCAATTGCAAGGGCAAGCATTTTCTTAAGCGGATATTTGCTCTCGCCTGCAACTCTTTCCAGACGCTCATAATAAACACTGTCTGTCTTGAAACCGATGAGAGGTACAATTCCCCGCAAAAACAGATTTCTCTCAGGATACTCCGAGAATGCCTGAAGCGCCCGCTTGCTCATTAGTCTGAAATCCGCATGATTATAAACGGTTTTTACACCCATGGAACTCATGACTTTGTAAAATCCCTGCGCCGTGGTTCTCTTGAAAAATGTATCTTTCTTTCTGGAATTGCGGACACCGTACACAATATCGCATCCGTCATGATACTTATCCATCATGTCATCAAAAACATGAACGTCATCCTGAAGGTCCGCATCGATGGAAATTGTGACATCCGAGCAATCCTTTGCGGTAAGAAGTCCGGCAGTCAAAGCAAACTGATGTCCGACATTTCCGGCTAATTTCAGACCATAAATCCGATTCGGATATTTTTCATGTTCGGCTGCAATAAGTTCCCAGGTTTTATCCTTACTTCCGTCATCGACAAACAGGACAAAGCTGTTTGCTGCAATTTTTCCCTTTGATGTAAGGTCTTCCAAAGAAGCACGAAGAGCTTCCGATGTAATCGGAAGCATTTCCTCTTCGTTATAGCATGGTACAACAATTGCAAGTTGTCCCGGTCTGTTCATTGATTCCACCTCGCCTACATACTCGCAAGAGCCTGTTCAAGATCTGCGATAATATCATCCACATTCTCGATACCAACCGAGAAACGGATTAAATCAGGCTGTACGCCTGCTTCAAGCAACTGCTCATCCGTCATCTGACGGTGGGTATGGCTTGCCGGATGAAGTACACAGGAACGGGTATCCGCAACATGTGTTACGATAGCAACCAGCTTTAAATGATCCATAAAGCTTACGGATGCAGCTCTTCCGCCTTTCAGACCGAAGGTCAGAACACCGCAGGTTCCTTTCGGCATGTACTTCTTTGCTCTTTCATAGTATTTATCGCCCTCAAGTCCGGGATAATTAACCCATGCAATCTTATCATTTGCTTTCAGCCATTTTGCAACCGCAAGTGCATTGGAACAATGACGTTCCATACGAAGATGAAGGGTTTCAAGTCCGAGATTTACATAGAATGCATTCTGAGGAGACTGGATAGATCCCAAATCTCTCATCAGCTGTGAGGTTGCCTTGGTAATATATGCAGCCTTTCCGAATTTCTCGGTATAGGTAATTCCATGATAGGATTCGTCGGGAGTACAGAGTCCCGGGAATTTGTCAGGATATTTACTCCAGTCAAAATTGCCGGAATCCACGATACATCCGCCGACTGCAGTTGCATGTCCGTCCATATATTTGGTCGTGGAATGCGTGATAATGTCCACACCGTATTCAAAAGGTTTGCAATTAATCGGTGTCGGGAAAGTATTGTCAACGATTACCGGAATTCCCGCTTCATGCGCAACCTTCACAAATTTATCAAAATCGAGAACAGCCAGGGAAGGATTGGAAATGGATTCCGCAAGAATGCATTTTGTGTTCGGCTTGATTGCAGCCTTTAAATCTTCCTCGGAAATCTCAGGATCAACAACTGTAGTTTCGATCCCCATCTTGCTGACCGTAGTGGTCAGCAGGTTGAATGTTCCGCCGTAAAGTGCGGAAGAAATGATTAAATGATCTCCCGCTTCACAGATATTAAATACTGCATAGAAATTTGCCGCCTGCCCCGAGGATGTCAGCATCGCTGCATAACCGCCTTCCAGATCGCAGATTTTCTTCGCTACAAAATCATTGGTCGGATTCTGAAGTCTGGTATAGAAATATCCGGATGCTTCCAGATCAAACAATGCACCCATTGCATCGGATGTGTCATATTTAAAAGTTGTGCTTTGATAAATCGGGAGCACTCTGGGTTCTCCTGTTTTCGGAGTCCAGCCTCCCTGTACGCATATTGTTTCCGTTTTAAAATCGGACATTATCTGTAATCCTCCTCTTCTTCCCAGTTTGTATAAACATTCTGTACATCATCATCTTCATCGAGTAAATCAAGTGTTCTGTTTAACCACTTGATATTTTCCTCATCGGTCAACGAAACGTAATTCTGGGGAATCATGGTTACTTCGGCGGATGCCATTACAATCTTTTCCTCATCCAGCTTCTTCTGAACATCCAATAAGGAATCCGGATCGGTAATAATCTCGAAGCTGTCTTCCTCTTCGGAAAAATCTTCAGCACCTGCATCCAGTACCAGCATCATCAAATCGTCTGCGTCCATTTCGCATTCTTCTTTATCGATGATAATCTGTCCTTTTCTGTCAAACATAAAGGATACGCATCCCTGTGTACCGATACTTCCGTTTCCTTTCGTAAATGCACTTCTTACATTCGCTGCGGTTCTGTTCTTGTTATCGGTTAAGGTTTCCACGATAATGGCAATTCCGCAGGGACCATAGCCTTCGTAAGTCGCATGCTCATATACAACGCTTCCGTCATCTCCGGCAGCCTTCTTGATACCACGCTCGATTGTATCGTTCGGCATATTGTTTGCTTTTGCCTTTGCAATGACAGTAGCAAGTTTATAATTGTTGGAAGGATCCGGTCCGCCTTCTTTTACGGCAACAGCAATTTCACGGCCGATAATGGTAAAAATCTTACCCTTTGCTGCATCGTTCTTTTCCTTCTTGTGCTTGATATTTGCAAATTTTGAATGTCCTGACATAATATCCTCCTAAAAAACAAAAATATACAAATTACATCATACCATTTTTTTCAGATTTCTTCAATATTTACATCCTTTATCTTTTGGATTAAAGCCTTCCCGATAATGTGTCTTTCGACCGAGAGAATTTCAAACCGGTAACCCTTCTCTTCAAACGAAAAACCTTTGTCCTCATCTGTCGGAATATGCTTCAGATACGAAATCATATAACCGTTTAAAGTCTCATATTCTTCTGTTTCGAAAGTCACACCCAGAACCTCTTCCAGTTCTTCCAAAGGGGTCAGTCCGTCGAGCTCATAGGAGTCCTTCCCGGTTTCCTTAATGGAGAAATCCTTCACGTCATATTCATCCATGATATTACCGACGATTTCCTCTAAGATATCCTCCATGGCAATCAGTCCTGAAGTCTGTCCGTATTCATCCACAACAATCGCCATCTGAATACGTTCTGCCTGCATACGACGGAATAAATCATCCACATCCTTGGTTTCGGGAATAAAAATCGCCTTTCTGAGCAATGACTTGCAGTTTTTGATAATCTCCTGCTCGTCGTGTTCTTCATCCGTATAACGGACTATATCCTTCAGGTGAATAATTCCGATAATATGATCCAGATCATTAATAAAAACCGGATATCTGCTGTACGGTAGCTTTATCATCATCTCTTTTGCTTCCGCAAGTGTACTTTCCGCATCGATAGCCGCAATATTGCTTCGATTCGTCATAATATCCTGTGTCTGCTTATCGCCGAACTCAAAAATATTATGAATCATCTCCGCCTCGGAATCTTCCAGAACGCCCTGCTCAAAGCCTTCATCTACCATGGAAATAATTTCTTCTTCCACATTTTCCTTCTTAATTTCACCTCTCAGAAGAAGCCACTTGATGAAGAATACAAGGAAGGCGACAAACAAAACTGCAATTATAATCCAGTATATCGCTGAACCCATATAAAGCCTTTCATAATTAAATAATTCTAGAAATCATCATGGTAATCCTTCGTGGAGATTACCTTTCCGTCCTCATAGTACTCCTTCGGCACACGTTTTCCGATGTCGCAGATCATCTCGTACGGGAAACCGCCGTATAGCGCACATAAATCCTCAACCGTAATTTCTAATTCTCCGTCACGGCCGATTAAGATTACCTTATCAAATTCCTGCACTTCCGGGATATCGGTTACATCCACCATAAACTGGTCCATGCATACACGTCCGAGAATCGGCGCTTTCCTGCCATGAATCAGGACATAGCCGCAGCCTGATAAACCTCTCGGATAACCGTCCCCGTAGCCGACCGGCACGGTTGCAACTCTTGTTTCCTTTGTTGTTTCATACGTTCCGCCGTAACTGATTTTACTCCCTGCAGGAAGTGTTTTGATATAAACAATATGGCTATAAAGAGAAAGAGTAGGCTTTAATACTGTAAGGTTTCTGTCCATTTCGTCCGAAGGCCATACGCCGTACATGGAGATTCCGACTCTTACAAAGGAAAAATCCTGTGCCTGCATTTCCATTGCAGCCGCGGAATTAAAGCAATGCCTTAAGGGGAATTCAATCCCTTCTTCTTTCATGCGACCGATGAAATACCGGAATTTTTCTACCTGTCCGTAAGCATCGGTTTTATCCACCACATCGGCATTTGCAAGATGCGTAAAGATTCCTTCCGCATCAATGCCTTCCATTTCACAAATCCGCTTTGCGGTCGAAATTCCTTCTTCCGAAACCGCCACGCCGATTCTGTGCATGCCGGTATCGACCTTAATATGTACCTTTGCATTCTTTCCGACCTTTGCCGCAGCCTCGGAAATTTCCCTGCCCATATCCTCTTTGAAGGCAGTCAGGGAAACGTCATTCTGAATCAGTTCCTCATATGCGTAAGGAAATGTATATCCGAGAATCAGAATCGGCTTTTTGATTCCTGCTCGTCTCAGAATCAACGCCTCTTCCGCAGTTGCCGTTGCAAAACCGAAGATATCATCTCTCGGTTCCAGTCTTCTGGCAATCGGCAGTGCACCGTGTCCGTAACCGTCCGATTTCACTACGGCCATCATGCGAACGCCGGCCGTTAATTTTTGACCGATCTGATCCATATTGAAAGCCACTGCATCCAGATTAACACCTGCGCAAACGCGTTCATAATGTTCCATCTTAATTCTCTCCTTCCAGGAATTCGCACAGTTCCATTCCTGTTATGAATCTTCCTTGGCAGCCGTAATGTATTCCGTCCGCCTCCAGATAATAAAAGCAGTTTTCCTGCGTAATATAATTGCTCTTTGTCATATCAAAGCATTTCAAATTCCGTGTAGTCGCAATTTTACGTATAATTTCGCGGTATGTTTCCATTGATTCTCCATCCGCCTGAAACGGAATTTCCCCGTTATTCATATCCGGCATATTTAAGAAACCGGGAACCACCAGAACAATCTGTGCATGACGAGGTTCCGATTCAATTCTGTCAATTGCCGCATTGTATTCACGTTCGAATTCATCCGCTTTAACGCCATTCACATAATCATTTATTCCGAACTCCAAAAGAACCGTAAATGCATCATCGTCTTCTTTCTGAAAAAGCGTCGATCCGTAGGCAAAGCTTCCGGCATTCTCGGAAATAATTCTGTCCGTAATTCTGTCCTGAACTTCGGATTCATCTTCCTGTAAAATCACATCCAGAAGGCCGTCAAGTCCCGGTGTGTTAGCATCTGCATGGATGGATAATCCGCCGATTCCGCAGTTTGCAACATTAACATCCGTAAGAGAATGAACCACCGCGGGAATGGACGTGGGCGGGCCGTAAATTCCGAAAATACTGTCGCCCAAAAACAGGATTTCCTCATCTTCCGATTTCTTTTTTATAAAAACGAGATTATCATCAAGAATCTTTAAATTATTCTCTAAAGACCGAAAGCACAAATCAATGTCATTACCGGAGAATACCGCATAATTTCCGTCACAGAACGCAGACATAATAATTACCTTCGAAGCATCTTCACAAATGGCATTTCGGTTGTCTTCCGTAAAGCAACCCGGATTTCCAATGAGCCAGATTTCATAACCCGGGAAATAAACATTGGCACTTCCCGTACCTATGATATTTTCCGTTACGGTTTTATAATCATTCTTATAACTTTCCAGTTTGGAGTCTGATAATTTATCCCAGTAATCCGCCTGATAAACCGGATAAAGAATATCAATCTCCGCACCCGTACCGAGCGCTGTCAGATAAGAATAAAATACATCTGCATCCTTGGCATTTTGATTTAGTTTCACGGGGTCCACACCGATAAAATAATGCGTAACCGAATTCGATGTTTTTGTCGGAATTTTATTCAATAAGGAGTTTAAATCCTTTGTTTTTTCAATATTCAGGGAACGTGAAACATATGTCGGTATACCCCTGCGCTCTGAAAAATAAGTTTCATTGAAGTCGGAAATATCATAATCCGCTACAAATACCGCATTTTTCCCCGACTGTACAATTAAATCGGCTTCTTTCTCAATCTGCTTTTCCATCCCGGTACTGCAGCCGCTCAAAACGGGTATCGCAAGGGAAACAGCAAAAGTTACAAGAATCACGGAGATTCTTTTTTGTAATCTATTCTTTTTTGTATATTCTCCGGGATAATTCACTTTTTCTCCTGCTGCGTCTTTGTTTATTTCTTTTTTATATGTCTTTGTTATTTATCTTTGTTATTTATCTTTGTTTTTTTATTACCGGTATTTAGTTATCATTCTCTATGTTTACCGGGCTGATCTTCAAGAAGTTTCAGTCCGCGGATAATATCACCGGCCAGCATTCCTCTGTGGCCTTTTTCTTCCGCAATTGCATCCCCGGCTTTCCCGTGTACGAAGACTGCCTTGCAAACACCGTCAAAACATGTATTTTCATTTAACAGAAACGCACCGGTCATTCCGGCTAAAACATCACCGCTGCCGGCAGTCGCCATTCCGTCATTTCCGGAAAGATTGTAATAAACTTCTTTTCCGTCCGATACTATGGTGGTGGCACCTTTTCCGACTAAAATCACGCCGTATTCTTCTGCAATTTGTTTAACATATCTTTCGTAATCAGAAAGCAGTTCACTTACCGATAGTCCGGATAATCTCGAAAGTTCTGCCGGATGAGGTGTTAAAACAGTAATACGTGCGGCTTCCTTCCTTTTCTTTAAGAACGCCTTAAACCGTTCATTTGCCGAAATTATATTAATACCGTCCGCATCCAGTACAAGAGGTTTTAAGCATTTTGTAAGGACCTCCTCGACCATAAATTCAGCATAATCGGATTTGGATAACCCGGGACCGATAACAACCACATCCGCACGGGAAATCATTTCCTCCAAAGCTTTCCCGTCCGTATTCATTTCCTGATCGGCATAGGTATGAAGAATCGCCTCCGGCAAAGAAGAAAGGACAACATCCCGGTTTGCTTCATGGGTATATAATTCTGCCAATCCGGCACCGCTCCTGAGCGCACTTTCAGAGCAAAGTATCGCTGCTCCTGCCATTTCTTTGCTTCCGGCTATGATAAGAATCCTTTTGAAAGTCCCCTTATTCCCGTCCGGTCTTCTTTTCTTTAAACGGACTTGATCTTCATTTGTACCGGATAACTCATATGTAAATACATTCTTTTTAATTTCAGGAACATCCAGACTGTCAATTCCAATCGAAGATACGCATATTTTTCCTGCGTAATCCCTTCCCGGATATAATAAAAGTCCGGGTTTTAAATATGAAAACGTAACGGTTTCATCTGCTTTTACGGCAGCCCCCAAAACAGCTCCCGTATCGGTATGAATACCGGACGGAATATCAATTGAAATCACATGCTCCCGTGATTTTTCTTTTTTTGAATTCACCCATTCTATTGCAGTAAGAAAAGCATCTTTCACGGGACGGTTTAAACCGATTCCGAAAACGGCATCCACTATGACATCATACGTTTTCTCAGGCAAATCCGAAAGAATTACACCACCGAATGACCGGAAATACTCCGCTTCCTTCTGTACGCTCTCCTTACATTTCTCAGGCGGCACAATAAGATAAGCCTCAACTTTTATTCCTTTATCCAGAAGAATTCTGGCAAGTGCAAGTCCGTCTCCGCCGCAGTTTCCGGGACCGGAAAGCACCAAAACGGACGGATTATCGAATTGTCTTAAAATACAACCGGCAACCCCTAATGCAGCACGTTCCATCAAAACACATTGCGGAATACCAATGTGTTCGATTGCAAACTCATCCAGTTTATTCATTTCTTCCGCATGAAGAATAAACATATACCGCTCCTAAATTTCCGTATCCTCGCCCCTGCTCAACTTATAGGAGAGCTTCATTAAACTTTCGGATAAGTGAACATTTTCCACAATTACGCTGTCCGGAAGATCCAAATCCACATGGGCAAAATTCCAGATTCCCTTGATTCCGGAATCCACCAGCTTTCCGACAATTTCCGTTGCGCCCATTTTGGGCAGGGTTAACACCGCAATTTCAATATCGTGTTTCTTTATAAATTCGGGAGCTTCGGAAATATCTTCAATTTCCATATCGCGAACTATTTTCCCAATCAGCATGGGATTCTTATCAAAAATACCGAGAATGATAAATCCGCGTCTTTCAAAATTCATATAATTTGCAAGTGCCTGTCCCAGATTACCGGCGCCCACAATGATTAATGTATGCTTATGATCAAGGCCTATGATTTTTGCTATTTCATCATACAGATAGCCGACATTATATCCGTATCCCTGCTGTCCGAACCCGCCGAAATGGTTAAAATCCTGGCGAATCTGGGAAGCCGTCACATGCATCCGGACACTTAAATCATGGGAAGAAATTCTCTCCACGCCTTCGTCCTTTAAATCACCCAGATATCTTAAATACCTGGGCAAACGGCTGATTACTGCCTGCGATATTTTTCTGTCCGACATAACCTTGCTCCTTTAAAATAATCCAAACAACATGCAATAATCTGTTTTTTAACAATCGCAAAATACAGATGTAGAATTTTTAACAAATACCATATCGTGTGCTAAAACACCTATAATATTATAAAATTACGAAAGGAAACTGTCAACTTTTGTAAATTTATGGTATAACAATGTAATTGTTATTACAGCATTTACGAAGAAAATGTGGTATTATTATCGAGTTATGATTCTATCCTGCTACGAAATCAAAAAAAGTTTTGGTGATAAAGAAGTTTTGAGAGATATCACCTTCCATATCAACGAACACGAAAAAGTGGCGATGATCGGCAATAACGGTGCCGGCAAAACCACTCTCTTTCATATTATCCAAAAAGAGCTCGAGCCGGACTACGGCGTAATATCCATAAAAAAAGACGCAACGGTCGGATATCTTGCACAGGTGCAAAATTATAAGGATGACCGGACCATCATGGAAGAACTCCTCGATGCAAAGCACGATGTTATCGAGATGGAGGTACGCATCCGTCAGATGGAAGAAGAAATTGATGAATCGCTATCACGAAGTCCTTCACTTATTTGATTTGGCTGGCGGATATACCTATAAGAGTGATATCCAGGGAATTCTTCGTGGTTTGAATTTCCCGGAGTCCGACTTTGGCAAATCCGTTTTAAAGCTAAGCGGCGGAGAACGGACCAGACTTTCGCTCGGAAGAATTCTTCTTACCGCACCGGATTTAATTCTTTTGGATGAGCCAACCAACTATCTGGATATTGCATCCGTAACATGGCTTGAAAACTATCTTCTCAATATCAAAAGTGCCGTTCTTCTGGTTTCCCATGACCGTTATTTTATCAACCGTATAGTAACCAAGACGGTCGAAATTGAAAACGGCAAGGCTTTGATGTTTGACGGAAACTATGAGGATTTTATTGTAAAAAAAGAAGTTCGCAAAGCCTCTCTTCTTTCCGCATACGAAAAACAACAGAAAGAAATCAAGCACCAGAAAGAAGTCATCGATACGCTTCGATCCTTCAATCGCGAAAAGAGCGTAAAACGTGCCGATTCCAGACAACATGCTTTGGACAAAATGGATTTAATCGAAAAACCCGTGGAAGAAAAAATCGACATGGGACTTGAATTCCATTTAAATAAGGACAGCGGAAACGATGTCCTTTCCGTGAAAAACATCTCCAAAAGTTACGGAGAACGGACTCTTTTTTCCGATGTATCTTTTGAAATCAAAAAAGGCGAACACGTTGCATTAATCGGTGCGAACGGTACGGGAAAAACGAATATCCTGAAAATCATCAACGGAGTCATCCCGGCCGACTCAGGTGAAATCTCACTTGGAAGCAATGTTGAAATCGGTTATTTCGACCAGCAGTCCGCCGTATTATCCGATGAAAAAACGGTATTTGAAGAAATTTCGGATACCTATCCGAAAATGACGGAAACCGAAATCAGAAATACCATGGCAGCTTTCCTGTTCCGCGGTGACGAAGTCTTTGCTCGTATCTCCACTCTTTCCGGAGGGGAACGCGGTCGTGTTGTTTTGGCCAAGCTTATGCTCTCCGGCTCCAATTTTTTAATCTTAGATGAGCCGACCAACCACCTGGATATGATTTCGAAGGAAATCCTGGAGAATGCTCTGAATGCATATCCCGGTACTCTTTTCTATGTAAGTCACGATCGTTATTTCATAAACCGTACTGCCGAAAGAATTCTTTGTCTTGATCATAACTGCATTACAGGGTATCTGGGCAATTATGATTACTATCTGGAAAAATCTGCGGAAATACAGACAGAAAATGCGTCTTCAGCCGATAACAATCCGGCAAACAGACAATCCGGAAGCTCTATTTTCAGTAATTCTTCTGCAACAAGCGCAAATCCCAATGCGAATACTTCCGGAGCATCTGTCTCCGAAAGCAAGGCTGACTGGCAAAAAGCAAAAGCAGAACAGGCCGCTAAAAGAAAACTGGAAAATCAAATTAAAAAAATCGAAGAGGAAATTTCCGTTTTGGAAACTGTCCTCTCCGATTTAGAAATCCAAATGAATGACCCCGATATTGCCACCAATTCCGTTAAACTTCAGGAAGTCTGCAGGGAGCATTCCGAAAAGAAAGAATTACTCGATGAGAAGATGGCTCTTTGGGAAGATCTTCTTCTTTCCGAAGAATCTTAAATTATATCTGTTTACTCTGATATCTTATCCCTTAAGTGAAATCCGTATTATTGTCGGAACCGTTATTGTCCGTTTTAGGTGCGAACGGGTCCTGGTAAGTATTACTGCTCTGTGATGCAAACGGATCCTGGTAGGTATTGCTGCTCTGTGATGCAAACGGATCCTGATAGGTATTGCTGCTCTGTGAAGCGAACGGATCCTGATAGGTATTGCTGCTCTGTGAAGCGAACGGATCCTGATAGTTCCCGCCATTCTGCGGTGCTCCGTAAGAATCCTGGTATCCGCCATTCTGCGGTGCTCCGTAAGGATCCTGGTATCCGCCGTAAGTCCCCTGAGCGCCGTAGTTGTTCTGCGTACCGTAACCGTTCTGATAACCGTCATAGGTATTTGAAGAATAATTTTCCTGATGATTTCTTAAAACATCTTCGGCATTCTTAATACCTGCAGCATAATTGCCCCAGGAATCAATGGTTGACTGCTCTCTGAAGGAACTGTCCAGCTGTTTCATGGAAATACCGGAAAGAACCCAGATTACAATACCGATCATGCATCCGACAATGGAGAATACCAGACTTACAATACAGGAAGCCAGGCAAAGCCCCAGTCCTTTTAATCTTCCTTCGTTATTCTTCATAAGAATTGCAGTATATACAATACAAGCTACCGCTATAATACCGCCAATAACACGAATAACTGTCTGGATTGTCATAAGTGCGGAAGATGCATCAGCCCATCTGCCGATCATATAGACTGCAAATGTGACCAGATTCACACCGATGATAATGCCGTTAATGAGTTTTCCCCGATTCGCAATTTCGTTTAATTCCATTAATAAATCCCCCTTTTTTTAATTACATCGCATCAAAGGATGCGCGAATTGCTTTGATAAAATTCTCACTATTCAATACTGTAACATCTTTTAAGGATGTTATCAACGCCAAATCCTTTGTCATCTTTCCGCTTTCAATCGTGGAAACGGTGGCTTTCTCAAGCTTGTCTGCAAATTCCATCAGCTCTTTATTTCCGTCCAGTTCACCGCGTTTTCTGAGCGCACCTGTCCATGCAAAAATCGTTGCAACGGAGTTTGTTGATGTCTCTTCCCCTTTTAAATGCTTATAATAATGACGTTGTACGGTTCCGTGTGCCGCTTCGTACTCATATACTCCGGAAGGAGAAACAAGTACGGAAGTCATCATGGCAAGAGAACCGAATGCGGAAGATACCATATCGGACATAACATCTCCGTCATAGTTCTTGCAGGCCCAGATAAAACCGCCCTTGGATTTCATAACACGTGCAACTGCATCATCAATCAATGTATAGAAATATGTAATGCCTGCGGCATCAAATTTTTCTTTATACTCGTTATCAAAGATCTCCTGAAAGATATCCTTGAAAGTATGATCATATTTCTTGGAAATCGTATCCTTGGTAGCAAACCAAAGTTCCTGCTTTGTATCCAATGCATAATTGAAGCATGCTCTTGCAAAAGATTCAATGGAACGATCCAGGTTATGCATACCCTGAACAACACCGGGTCCGTCAAAATTATGAATGGTAGCACGGCTTACCGTACCGTCATCTGCGGTAAATACAATCTCTGCTTTTCCGGGACCGTCAATAATCATTTCGGTATTCTTGTAAACATCACCGTAAGCATGACGCGCAAGGGTAATCGGCTTCTCCCAGTTACGAACACAGGGTTCGATTCCTTTTACGACAATCGGTGCACGGAATACGGTACCGTCAAGCATTGCACGAATGGTTCCGTTCGGAGACTTCCACATCTCCTTTAAATTATATTCTTCCACTCTTGCTGCATTCGGTGTAATCGTTGCACATTTAACAGCAACACCGTATTTCAATGTAGCTTCAGCAGAATCTTTTGTTACCTGATCATCAGTCTCATCTCTGTGCTTTAACCCAAGATCATAATACTCTGTTTTCAGGTCGATATAAGGAAGTAACAGTTCATCCTTAATCATCTGCCAGAGAATTCTGGTCATTTCATCTCCGTCCATCTCGACAAGGGGTGTTGTCATCTGAATCTTGCTCATGGTATTCTCCTTTTTTGTATAAAAAACTATATGCTACACAACAGATGTCATGTATATTTTGCGAAGGGTGAGTTGCCACTGCATCCGAACCCTGAGCAAATATATACAGACATCTGCATCTATTTTTATATATTAAGTGGAACATCCAGCGCTGATATCAACTCACGCAGTTTTGCATCAAGCTCCTCATCCGTCATTACGGTAACACGGCCCTGTTCATACTGCTCATCCACCCAGTTCTTCATCTCTTCCACAATCTTATCCTTCTTATCAACTGCGGAATCACCTTTTAAGTGATATGTGGAATTAATCCAGATTGCAATTCCTGCAAGTCCCGAAGTGTTGGATACGGCACATTTGCAGGGACGGTTTAAGAACTTATCGGTATCAAAGATACTGTATATTTCCTCATTTTTCAGAAGTCCGTCTGCATGAATTCCTGCACGGGTAACATTGAAGTTCTTTCCGACAAAAGGTGTCATCGGCGGAATCTTATAACCGATTTCCTTTTCGTAATATTCTGCCAGTTCGGTAATAACGGTTGTATCCATTCCGTTTAAATCGCCCTTCAGCTGTGCATACTCAAATACCATTGCTTCAAGCGGTGTATTTCCGGTTCTTTCACCGATTCCGAATAACGAACAGTTAATTCCGGAGCATCCGTAAATCCATGCCGTTGTGGAATTCGTAACTGCCTTATAGAAATCATTGTGACCATGCCACTCAAGGAGTGCATGCGGTACACCCGCGTTTACATGAACCGCATAGATAATACCCTGTACGGAACGGGGAATTGCAGCACCGGAGAAGTTTACTCCGTAACCCATTGTATCACAGAGACGGATTTTGACTGCAATATGATACTCGTCCATCAGTTTCATCAGTTCCATGCAGAAAGGAACCACGAAACCGTAAATATCGGCACGGGTAACATCTTCCAAATGACATCTCGGAGAAATGCCTTCTTCCAGACACTGGCGGACAATTCCGAGATAATGATCCATTGCTTCACGTCTGGTCATTTTTAATTTCAGGAAAATATGATAATCGGAACAGGAAACCAGGATTCCGGTCTCTTTCATACCGATTTCTTTTACGAGTTTAAAGTCTTTTTCGGATGCACGAATCCAGCTGGTTACTTCAGGGAACTGATATCCTCGTTCCATACATTTATAAACCGCATCACGGTCCTTCTTGGAATATAAGAAGAATTCCGATGCCCGAATCATTCCCTTCGGTCCGCCGAGTCTATGCAGATAATCATAAATGGTTACAATCTGCTCGGTGGAATAAGGAGCTCTCGACTGCTGTCCGTCACGGAATGTGGTATCCGTAATCCAGATTTCTCTCGGCATATTATGAGGCACAATTTTGTCGTTGAACGGACATTTCGGAACCTCGGAATACGGAAACATGTTTCTGAAAACATTCGGTTTCTTGACGTCGTCAAGAATGTACATCTTCTCCTCGATTTCAAGGAGATTACTCTTTTCATTCATGTAGACCGGGCGATTTTCAAATCCCGGGTTGTCGTTATACTCGTACATAGTTACTCCAATTTTAATAAATTTATAATGATTTTATATTGTTATATTAATAAACTGAGTGATTGACAGGTTACCGAAGCAGGCTCTATAGAACGGGAGCAACGCGTAACCTTTCTGTTTTCGTTTATGTAAAAATTGCGACCCTCTACGAGACTGCTGAGGTAATCCTGCAATCACGAAGTGAGTCATTACATATACGCACACACTTTCTTATTCTATCATTCTCTAAAACAATGTCAATAATAAGAAAAGGAGGAAACGGTAATCCGCTTCCCCCTTTTCATATGTAACCCCCCTATTACTTACGTGAATCAATTATGCATCCACATTGCTTGCAGCAACCTTTTCAGCTCTTGCCTTTACTTCAGCTTCCTGAACATCGCTCGGAGCCTGCTCATAGCGCGTGAATTCATATTCGTAATCTCCGCTTCCGCCGGTCATGGAACGAAGATCGGTGCAGTAACCGTATAAGCTCATCATCGGAATGTCTGCTTCAACAACGGTCTTTCCGTTTCCAGCAGGATTCATGCCGAGCACACGACCTCTTCTCTTATTCAGGTCACCCATAACATCACCGGTAAACTTATCGGGAACGGTAACCTTTAAGGATGCAATCGGCTCAAGGAGAATCGGTCCTGCTTCCATGAAGCCCTTCTTGAATGCCTGAATTGTAGCAGTCTTGAATGCCATTTCGGAAGAGTCAACCGGATGATAGGATCCGTCATAAAGGATACCCTTTACACCGACTACGGGATATGCTGCCAAAGGTCCTCTCTGAACGCTCTCAGCCATACCTTTTTCTACTGCGGGGAAGTAGTTCTTCGGAACTGCTCCGCCGACAACTTCTTCTTCAAATACATAAGGTGTGGAAAGATCGCCTGAAGGCTCGAAACGCATCTTAACGTGACCGTACTGGCCATGTCCGCCGGACTGTTTCTTATACTTGTATTCCACATCGGATTTCTTCTTGATGGTCTCGCGGAATGCAACCTTCGGAGCGGTAAGCTCGATTTCCACTTTATATTCGTTCTTTAAACGGCTTGCAACAACATCGATATGAAGATCGCCCATACCGTAAAGGAGCATCTGCTTATTCTCAGCATCATTGACTGCCTTTAAGGTCTGGTCTTCATGCATCATCTTCTGTAAGGACTGTGCAATCTTGTCTACATCGCCCTTATTTACTGCATGATATCTCTTATAGGTATAAGGCTTCGGAAGATCTACCTTACCGTAGCGGATGATGTGCGCCTTGGTGGATAAGGTATTTCCGGTTCTTGCTGCGGTAACCTTTGCAAGTGCTCCGAGATCTCCTGCATGAAGCTCGGAAACTTCGCTGGGCTTGTTGCCCTGAAGAACATAGATTTTACCGATCTTTTCTTCCACGCTCTTTTCATCGTTATACATTAAATCATCTGTCTTTAATACACCGGACATAACCTTGATAAAGGAATACTTTCCGATGAACGGATCCACGATGGTCTTGAAAATATAAGCGCTCTTCGTTTTCGAGAAATCATAATCCGCTTCGAAAACTTCGTTGGTCTTTAAGTCGATACCTGCAACCTTGCGGTTATTCGGTGCCGGCATATATTTCACAATATCATCCATCAGAGTATAAATACCCTGGCAAAGGATGTTTGAACCCATGGAAATCGGAACGATGGAACCGTCATCCACGGAAGTACGAAGTGCTGCACGGATTTCATTCTCGGTAAAGGTCTCACCGCCGAAATAACGCTCCATTAAATCTTCCGATGTTTCCGCAACAGCTTCCATTAAGGACTCTTTGTATTTCTCAAGATAATCCTTGTTTGCTTCGGGAATCTCACATTCTACGGCATCTTTTCCCTGCCACTTGAATGCTTTCTCGGATACTACGTTAACATAGCCCGTAAATTTCTCATTCTCACGAATCGGTAAATGGAACGGAGCAATCTTGTTTCCGTAAAGTGCGGTTAAATCTTCCACTACCTGACGGAAGGATGCGTTATCAATATCCATATCGGTTACAAAGAACATTCTGGGAAGTTTGAATTTCTCGCAAATATCCCATGCGCGCTGAGTACCTACTTCCACGCCTGCCTTACCGGAAACGACGATAATTGCTGCGTCTGCAGCAGATGCTGCCTCTTCCATTTCACCGACGAAATCGAAAAATCCCGGTGCATCCAAAAGATTGATTTTGCAATCACCCCATTCCATTGCAATCATGGATGTACTGATGGAAATCTGTCGTTTCTGTTCCTCTTTTCCGTAATCGCTGACGGTATTTCCGTCTGCAACCTTCCCCATTCTGGAAGTAAGGCCTGCAAGATAAGCCATTGCTTCCGCGAGGGATGTTTTTCCCGCACCGCCGTGGCCGAGAAGAACAACGTTACGGATTTTGTCCGTTGTGTAAATGTTCATTTTGTTCCCTCCGTATTACATTATTATAGTTTTCTATTATAGTTTTCTGAAAACCTAAGTTTTATTCTACTAAATTTGTACAAATTTTACAAGAAAATTTGCGAAACGAAATATTTTTTATGCGGATTTATAGCCCCATCATCGAAGGCTTACTTATTTTTTTCACCAAAGAGTGGTTACTCTCAATATTGTTTGAAGCTATTTGGTTGTTTTTCCTTTCCACATTTCCCTTCGCTTTACCGAGTTTTTGTATAAAATCTCTTCCGGTCATTTCCTCTGTCTTTTTTTTCCTGTCAGCAAAAACAGAATAACTTGTCACAGGGTATCAAAATGATATAAAATTATAATAACATATGTGATCAGATAATACATAAACAAATTTGAAAATCAATCCCCGGAGGTATTCATGAAAGTTTGCGGAATTATAGCGGAATATAACCCGTTTCATAACGGACATTTAAATCAGATTAAGGAAGCAAGAGAATTGACCGGTGCGGACAAGGTAATCGTCATCATGTCCGGCGATTTCACACAACGCGGATGTCCCGCATTTATTGATAAATACGAACGTACCAGAATGGCTTTAAAAGGCGGTGCAGATCTTGTACTGGAGCTTCCGCTTTACTATTCCGTCGGAAGCGCTGAATTCTTTGCATCCGGAGCCGTTGCTTTACTTGATAAAATAGGTGTCACGGATACCTTATGCTTCGGCAGCGAATGTGGTGACATTGATTTGTTAAATGATATTGCGAATATTCTTTATGACAGAAAAGAAGAACTGCATGACGAAATCCGTGAGAAAATGAAAACCGGCTTAAACTATCCGATGGCAAGGGCCGCAACCATCGAAGAAATGATTCCGAATTCCTACGAGCATGTACAGGCAATGAGCGAGCCGAATAATATTCTCGGATTTGAATACTTACGCGCCATCAAACAGCGCGGATGCAATATTGAAGCATACACCAACCGCCGCATTGGTTCCGGTTACCATGAGCGCATGATGGTCTCCACCTTAAGTTCCGCCATGGCAATTCGTGAATCCGTATACGAAACCGGCGAACTCTCCCGTGTGGAAAGCCAGGTGCCTTACTTTGTTTATGACATTATGAAGGAGAAATATAACGAGACTTTCCCTATTTTTGAAGAAGATATTTCCGCAATCTTAAAATACAAGCTCCTTTTGGATGCCGCAACCGGATATACGTCCTATGTGGATATTTCTTCTGACTTTTCCGATAAGATTTTGAAACACTTAAACCGCTACTCTTCATTCTCGCAGTTCTGCGATTTGTTAAAGAGCAAGGACATTACTTATGCAAGAGTCAGCAGATCGTTACTGCATATTCTTTTAAACATCCGTAAGGACCGTATGGAAATGTTTAAGGCAGATGATTTTATTTACTATGCAAGAATGCTCGGGTTCCGCGAGGAATCTAAGGATCTTTTGACAGAGATTAAGAATCACTCTTCCATTCCGCTCATTTCAAAACTTGCGGATGCGAAGAATATCTTAAGCGAGCACGCAATAACAATGCTCGAATCGGACGTCCAGGCAGCACATATTTACGATACATTGGTTACCGAGAAATATCATTCTGCCACAGTCAGTGAGTTTTCAAGAGAAATCGTAAGAATATAATTGAATTAAAAGTAATTCGACTTACAAAATTATTATCTTCTTATCGTGCTCCCGCATCATACAGTAATTCCCCAAGAACACGAATCAGGTTGTCCGCTTCCACGGGTTTGGTTAAATGTGCATTCATTCCTGCCTGTATGGAAAGCTTTGCATCCTCATCAAAAGCATTTGCCGACAACGCAATAATCGGGATTTGTTTTGCATCCTCCCTGTCCATGGAACGGATTATTCTCGTCGCCTCCAGACCATCCATCTCCGGCATACGGACATCCATAATGATTGCCGAATAAATTCCGACAGTACTGTTTTTAAATAAATCAATCGCTATCTTTCCGTTTTCGGCATGATCCGCTTTTATGTCTTCCATTTCGAGAATATCCATTATAATTTCCGCATTTAATTCCATATCTTCAGCAAGAAGAATTCTTCTTCCCGAAAGCTTTACACGATTCTTTTCCGTGAAAATATCCAGTTTACTACGTCTTGCAATATTCTCGATATTATCCAAAAGATTTGTAGTAAACAAGGGTTTCGGAAGAAAACCGTTCACTCCGACATTATTAGCTTCCGCCTGTATATCATCCCAGTTATATGCAGTCAGCGCAACAACAATACTCTCTTCGGAGTACATCCTGTTGATTTCCGCAGAAGTTTCCGGGCCGCTCATTCCGGGCATATTCCAGTCCATAAGTACCATATTGTAAGGCCTATATTTGGCATGCTGCACTTCCATTTTACGTAATGCTTCCTGCCCGCTCGTGCACGTATCTGCCGCAATTCCGATTTCTTCAAGAACAATTCTTGCATGCTCCGCTTCAATCGGGTCATCGTCAACGACCAGAATATAAAAGTTTGCCGGATCAATTGCATTTGTATGATTTACATTTTTTGAATTGGCATTTCCGAGTGATAATACAACTTCAAATTCCGTACCGATGCCTTTCTCGGATTTCACATTAATCGATCCGTTCATCATTTCCACAATCCGCTTGGTAATCGCCATTCCGAGACCGGTGCTTCCGTACTTTGTTTTATTTTCTGCATTCTCCTGTGAAAACGCCTCAAAAAGCTTCGGAATATAGTCTTTATCCATTCCGATTCCGGTATCCCTGATATCAAAACGAAGGGTGGAACGGTCTTCGTATTCCGCAATCTTTTCAACCGTCAGAATAATGTCTCCGGGTGCATCCGTAAATTTAATGGCATTTGACATGATGTTTAAAAGCATCTCCCTGAGTTTCGTTTCATCCCCGAAAAATGTTCCGTTTACCATATTCACAAGACGGCACTCGTAATGAAGTCCCTTTTCATTGCACTGCGTCAAAACCATGGTATTAATTTGTTCCAGAAGGGCAAATAAGGAAAATTCTTCCTTATGCATGAGCATCCGTCCGGATTCAATCCGGCTCATATCAAGAATATTATTGATAATTCCGAGAAGATGTTTGGAGCTGTTGCCGATTTTTTCCAGATAATCACGGGTTTCGGGAGTCAGATCTTTATTTTTCAAAGCAAGAGCATTGAGTCCGATAATTGCATTCATCGGTGTGCGGAGTTCGTGACTCATACCGAAAAGAAATGCAGTCTTTGCTTTACTGGCTTCTTCCGCAGCTTCCAATGCTTCTGCGAGAACTTTGTTTTTCGCAATGGTTTCATGTATTTCCGCATCAACGTCCGTAATTCCCATGATAATATACTGCTCGTCTTCCATACGGGAAATTTTGATGGTAACGTAGTACGGACAGTTTTCTTTTACAATACGTGTGGTCATGACAAAAGTATCTTTCCGTTCCAAAGCTTTCATCAGTTCTTTACGTTTCATGGCCTGCAAGAATGCATTCCGGTCCTCTTCAAAAACCTTCCCTGCCAGTTCATTCCTGCAGTCACTGAAGAAATGCCATCCACGACGAACCTCGGAAAAGGAATGATCCTCTTCGTTAATCTGATACTCAATATATTCTTCCGTATCCGTATTCACATAGTACATGTCCATGAAATCACGGGCCAGTATCTGTGCAATTCGCGAATACATAAGACCTGCACTAACCGCCTTTTCATATGCTTCCTTCGTCATGGCCTGCTCATGCTGAATGCTCACCATCTCCGTTACATCCTGGCACATACCGAGAACACAGAGTCTTCCCGACGTATCCGTATATTTTAATTTAGTTGTTTGTAACTGTCTGTGATTACCGGCAGCATCCGGAACATCCTCAAAGAAAACATAAGGTTTGCTTAAAGAAATTGCAATTTTATCATCCTCTGCGAAATGTTTTGCCGTTTCAGCATCAAAAATCTCTGCATCGGTAAGACCTGCCACTTCGTCAGGACTGTCTTTATGCGCATAATCGGCAAAACCCTGATTGCAGAAAATGTAAACACCGGTTTCGACATCTTTCGTAAATGTCATACCGGGCATATTGTCCAAAAGAGATTTAAACCTGTCTTTCAGCTCGTTAATCTTTTCCGCTTCTTCCCGGCTGCGCTTATGTTCTTCTTTTTCATCAATTGCGACAAAGGAATGCAAAAGACATGTCCCCAGCATATATGCAATGGAATAAAGCGGAAGATACGGAAACCATAACTGTGCAAAAAGACAGGCTGCCATGATGAATCCAAAAGCTGCCAGAGTTCTGTAGCGGTTACGTTTATCCGCAGATTTTACATTACGAATCATCGTCGCCAGAGAATAGACGGAAATGTTAAGCAACAATAAAATCTGGCATACCAGCATAACATAACGGAACGGAAGTGCCTCGTAAACACATTTTTTATCCACAGTAAATAACACCGGTTTAAAAATATTTACAATAACCAGTACGGTGATCAATCCGGCAACAATACGGCTTGCAAAAATGAGAGCCTTTCCGTTCCTGTTCCTTTCTTCCAGATATATCACTGCAAATTCCGCCCAGAATAAGACTCCTGCCGACATTGCAATAAAATAGACGGTTGTATCTGCAAAAAGTGATTTCGGCATTTTTAAATATTCAAAAACACCCCAAATAATATCCGTTATATAATATGTCAAAACAGTAAGCAAAAATCGCCTGTATTTTTTCCATGCAGGTTTTTTAAATGAATCATCGGAATGAAACAGAATATCCCGGTTCACTATTATTAATACAAAGACTGCAAGCAGTCCGATTGCAGAATAATACATAAAACAATCCTCTTATACTGTTACATCTAATGCTTTTTTCTGGCTTTTAAGATGCTCTTATTTTCATACATCTTCTTATCCGCGCGTTCGTAAACGGCTGAAACCTTTTCATCCGCTTCATACCTTGACATACCTAATGCAATTACAACTCCGCCGTTTTCTAAAGCTTCATCATTATGGCAGTTAACCTGCTCTACGAGTTCATCAATATGTGCGTAATCATCCCCCTGGGACAGGACTGCAAACTCATCTCCGCCCACACGGAAAACAGGGCTTCTTTTGAACGTCATGCAGACAATTCTGCAGGCATCACGCAAATACTGGTCTCCTGCTTTATGTCCTTCATTGTCGTTTACCTTCTTTAAATCATTAACATCCAGAATAATGATTGCGAATTCCGGAGCACGACCGATATTAATCTGTGCATTCAGTCTTTCTTCATAAACACGATATGCGTTCCTGTTCTTTACTCCCGTAAGCGCATCGATATTTGCTTCAATTCTGGCCTGGGCAAGACGTTTGCCGTATTCTTCTTCCTGGCGGACCGCCGCATCAATATCATTGTATCCGATAATCAGTCGCTTTCCTTCATCCTCCTCTAACATTACGGCTTTCAACTGAACATATCTGGGTTCGCCGTCAAGCATAATCCGGTAGCTTAATGTAAAGAGTCCGTTCTTATCCACTTCGTCTAAAACCTTTTCCCTCGTTACCATCGAAATAAATAGTCCCTGGTCCTCAGGGTAAATCAATTTTTCTGCTTTTATTCTGGAATCCGAGAAGAAATTTTCTCCCTCTCTGAATCGATCAAAACTTTCAAAATTCGAAGTTGCGCTGATTTCACGATACTGACATGTTTCCGGATTTACAACATAGATACAGAAGAAATCACCGGCAAGTGCACTGATTCTGTTATATGCAATCTGTTCCTCTCGCATTTTAGCAGCGGCATTATGTTCATTCATCTGCTCGCTGACATCCATTAATGCGATAATAATAAATCTGTTGTCATCCTGCATTCTGGTAATTTTCATGCTGACGTAACTCGGTTCTTCTTTCCCTTTGAGTCTTATTGTCATCATAAAATTATTGTTCTGGTCCAAATGTTTCTCCAGAGTCTTTCGGTCCATTGCGGCTTTTACGGCTTCCTGATCTTCCGGTAATACATGTTCCTCAATAATGTCCATGCATTCTTCAAAGAAATGGAAACCTCTTCTGTTTTCAATCAAAGTACCGTTTTCATCATCCGTCAGATAACTGATAAATTCTTCCGAATTTAAATCCACATAGAAAAGATTCTCGTAACCATGTGCCAGAGTCTGCGCAATGTGAGCGTAAATAATACCCGTACTTAAAGCTTTTTCATAAGATTCCTTGGATCCGACACTTCCTCTTGTTATATGCACGAAGTCAGTAACATCCTGGAAAATACCGAGAATACATTCCCGTCCGGAATCGTCCGTATACTTTAATTTGGTTGTCTTAATCTGTTTTTTGCGTCCGGAAGCATCCGATAAATCATCATAGAATACATATGGACCATCCATGGACAAAGCCATATTGTCATCTTCCGCATAACGTTTTGCGGTTTCTTCATCAAATAATTCCGAAGCGGTAAGTCCGACTACATCCTCCGGTTTTTTCTTATGCGCATAATCCGCAAATGCCTGGTTGCACGCAAGATATTTTCCGGTTTTTGCATCTTTGGTATAGTTCATGCCCGGCATATTATCAAGAAGAGATGTTACCGTCTGTTTCAGATTGGCAATCTCCTCTGCCTCCTTTAACAATACCCTTTGTACATTGGCTGTCCTGTCCGCTTTAATTTTTTGAACAAGCAGGAAAATAATAATGGAGAATACCGCAATAAGAAGGAGCATGACAATCATCCAGTTATCCTTTAAAAACTGCATAAATGTAACTTTTTGATCAGCCTGCATGTAGGAAGCAAGTGCAGAATCCATATCTTCGCTCTTGGTCAGTATCGTTGACTTATTCATTAAGAAGTAAAGTTCGGTATCCCATTTTCTTACAGCAAAAGAAAACGACATGTTTTCACCGGTAGGTACGGAAAATAAATTGTATTTTTTCAATGTTTCCTCTGCCGAAGGAATTCGGTAATTGCTGACTAATACTGCATCCGTTTTCCCATCCGCAACAGCTTTATAGCAGGCAGGAAGTCCCGGATATTCCACCCTTTTTGTCTTGGGATAATGTTCCATAATAAAGGATTCGATATTCATCATTCCTTCATTTACCGCAAGAGTAATCGTACTGTCTTTCGAAAGTCTTTCCTGTTCCGAAACCCGCATAATAGCATTCATTTCCGTCTTCATGGCCGGATCCGTTAATCTTATATTCTTCTGATCTGCATCATAAGAGTTTAAATTAACCGGGAAATAGCAGTCTATCTCTCCTGCATCCATTGCAATAAGCGCTTCTTCCGTTGAATTGTAAGGAATTGTTTCAAATTGAATGTATGGTTTGTCTAAAACATTCTGCGAATGTATCAGATAATCCTTAAGCGCTCCGGTCAGTTCTCCGGTTTCATCATCCATATCGCAAAACGGCAGGTAATCATCCCGATATCCAATCCGTATGGTACCGTGTTCCTTAATCCAGTCTTCGATTTCCGGTGTAAGCGTCGTACTCGTTCTTACATCATAGGTTCTTTGTTCCGTTATCATCTGATTGAAATACGGATCTTCATCATGGATTTCAGCTAAAGCCATATTCAGTTCGGCAAGCAGATCCGGACGTTTTTTGTTTACGGCATAATAATAATCGGAGCCGCCGATTCTGGCGGAAGGAATTAACATCTGTTCCGATTCATACATGTAGACGGATGCATATCCGTCAAGTTCGCCTTCAGAAACCATTTGCATGGAAACAGTTTCTTCCGCGGTAAGCGAAACGATTTCCAGATTCACTTTGTATTTTTCGGCCCATTCGCGAAGATACATTTCCTGAATACTGTCTTTGTTGACACCGACACGTTTTCCGTTTAAAGTTGACGGATCATCTGCTGCAATATCCCTGTTTTTCGAATCAATATAAATGTAATAAGATTCCGTTCCCATCGGGAGATCGGTAAAGGACATAAATTCTTCTCGTTCCGGCTTATATGACACATCGCTTAAAAGATCGATTTTCCCCTCCTTTAACATTTGAAAAAGATTGGGCCAGCTGTCTTCCACATATTCATATGTCCATCCGGTATAAGCAGAAATCTTCTGCTGATACTCATAATCGATACCGCATCTTCTTCCGTAATCATCATAATAACAGAATGACGAATCAAACCAGCCGACACGTACAACTTTGTGTTCCGGTTCATCAGCACGAGCCGTAACAGGAGCAAAAAGATTTATTACAAATGTGAAAAGCAAAAGGAATATTATTATCCTTTTCGGAAATAGATTTCTTTTCATGCTTCTCCACCTCCACATTCCAGAATAAGACGGGCTATCGTCTCATATAATTTATCCGGTTCTACCGGTTTAGATAAATGCTCATTCATTCCGGCACAGATAGAGTCTTCCACATCATCATCAAACACATTGGCTGTCATTGCTATGATGGGAATACTTCCTGCATCTTCGCGGTTTAAAGCGCGAATAGTACGTGTTGCTTCCAGACCGTCCATCCTGGGCATACGCACATCCATCAGAATTGCTGCATAATACCCCGGCATTTTTTCTTTAAACATCCGAACAGCCTCTAAACCGTCGCAAGCCCGTTCCGCAAGGATATCTTCCAGTTCCAGCAGATCGGAAAGTATTTCCGCATTTTGATCCACATCTTCTGCCATTAATATTCTCTTGCCTGCAAGAACGGTTTCGTAAGATACCGTTTCATTCTCCACCATTATAGTGCGATTACTCTCGGAAAGACCTGATTTTGTATTCTCATCCGCACTTCTTTTTGATGCTTCAAGCGGAACAACTATTGTAAATGCAGTGCCTTCTCCCTTCTTACTTTCAACGGAAATCTCACCGCCCATCATTTCCACGAGATTTTTGGTAATTGCCAGTCCCAGACCGCTTCCACCGTATTTGTTGGTATTACTGTCATCCTCCATGGAAAATGTATCAAAGAGATGCGGAATATATTCGGGATCCATTCCGATACCCGTATCCTTCATAATAAACCGCATTCTGCAAATCCCTTCTTCTTCGGATAACTGTTCCACCGTAAGAAATACATCCCCCGGGGCATTGGTGAATTTTACGGAATTTCCGAGAATATTTATTAAAACCTGTTTCAGTTTTAAATCATCGCCGATATAATAATCCTTCATTTCGCCGATCACATCGCAATGAAAACTGAGTCCTTTTTCCTGACATTGTCCATTAATAATGATTTGAATCGGATCCAGAAATCCCTTGAATAAAAATTCCTCATTCTTCACACTCACATGTCCCGATTCGATACGGCTCATATCCAGGATATCATTGATTAAGCCAAGCAAATGTTTTGCGCTGATACCGATTTTTTCAAGATGATCTCTCGTGCGCGGAGTCAGGTCCGGCTCTTTTAATGCTATCGTCTGAAGACCGATAATGGCATTCATCGGAGTACGTATTTCATGACTCATATTCGAAAGGAAACTGGATTTTGCCCGTGATGTTTCCTCTGCACGCGCCTTTTCGATTTCAATCATTTTCTCTCTGTTTTGCAAAATGTTATATATATCCAGAAGAATCAAAAGAGCTACCGCAATGAGTCCGATCTGAATATAACTGGCAATACGCACGGAGCCTTCGACTTTCGAAGTTTCATCCTGAAGAAACAGACCATCCGAGGACTTAGCGAAAAAATCTTTATCATGTGTATTCATTTGTTTCCATACAGTACTCTCATACTTTTCAAGTGCCTGATTCGTGGTTTGATGCATCCAGACCGTGGAAGTAAAAACAATGAGCCCCAAAAGAACTACCCATGCAATAATGGATTTCCCCATGCGGCGTTCGTGATCCCGCTTAATAAATACACGAAAATACAGGAAGCCGCATATACTCCAGACAGAAAGAATCATATAGGATTCCGTGGATAATGTGCTGATGGAAAGAATATTCGGGATTAAAAATTCAATCGCAAAAAGGACGGATATTACAAGCCCGAGCAGTCCGAATATTTGATATTTTCTGTTATTATCCTTTCTTGCGGTTTTAAACGCGGATGCAGAAGCCATTGCATAAGCAATTGTAGCTCCGACCGTGGTAACATCCACAATCCAGCTGATTGCAGTTCTACCTAAAAGCGGAAAAATTGCAGAGAATAAAAGAATACTCAGAATTGCATTTCGCGGAACGAAATTTTTTTTCTTTCCGAGCCATTTAGGGAAAAGACCGTCTGAAGAAAGAGAATCCACAAGTCGGCTTAATGCAATATAATTACCGATTAATCCGGTAAAAATTCCTCCCATTGCGGCAATACCCAGAATCAAACTTCCATTCTTTCCCATAGCCTGAAATGCCGCATGGAAAGTCGGTTGTGAAGCAGCTCCGGAATAGTTCCCGAGATTTCTGATATAATCTGTCCAGGAAGTGCATCCTTCCGGAAATGTTTTTACTGCCATAAGGGATAATAAGATATACACAATCGTCGCCGTAATTACAGCAACAAGAAGTACGGGAAATGATTTTTTTAAGGAAAACTTTGCTTCCGCCGCAGAATGCGAGATGGATTCAAAACCGACAAAAGCCCATGGTGCAAGGGCAAAAATGGTAAATACACCGGATGCGGCACTTTTTCCCGGTGCAAATGCCGGGAAATATCCGCCGGTTCCGAATTTGCCGGCAACGACAACAAAACAAACGACCACGCCCATGAATAAAAGAACAGCCATAATAATCTGTGTAACGGCAGCAGGTTTCCGAAACAGGCAAACCACAGCCGCAAGCACGAGCGCACATTCTGCCAGAAGAATTTCACCGACATAGATCGAATATCCTGCGAGATCATAGAGATGACCGAATTGAAACAGATTACCGACAAGTGTCCTCATGATTAAAGGTAACGCAGTTGCATTCGCCCAGATAATTGCGATATAAGTCAGAATCAAAAACCATGCGCTTAAGAATCCCTGGTCGTATCCAAAGGCATTCTTTGTATAAGTATATGCCCCGCCGCCGTCCGGATAACGATTCATCAGATAGTGGTAATTAACGGCAATCAACAGCATAACCAATCCGCCGAGTCCGAGTCCGACAGTTGTTCCGACCGGACCCGCAATGGGTAAAAACGTGGTTCCGGGCATAACAAAAGACCCCCAGCCCACACTGCACCCGAATGCAAGCGCCCATGCGCCGAGAAGTCCCAGATATTGTTTACTCTTTAAAGAAAAACCTTCCTCATTCATGAAATGTTCCACGATGCCCCCCGACATTCATATTTTTATAAAAACATTTCACATTCTGAATAAATATTTCATTCTAAAACATATTCATATTATATACTTTTGACCGGATCGTTCAACAGATTCTGCGTATCTTTTTATCCCCTCCACAGTATTCGCATACATGTTTCGAATCATCTCAATCTTTGTTTTTACTTCTTCATCCGAAAATTTCCTTGCACTGCCCGGACGATATTCTTCCGAAATCTCAGAAAACGCATCGGAAAGATTCATAAGCCCCAGATTTGAACAGACTCCCTTCAATGCATGTGCCGTTTCAAACAGTTCCGTGGGATTCATGCTGTTTCCGGCAGCGAAAAAATTGTCCGAAACATTGTTTTCCGGAAACTTACGAATATGTTTATCAATCAGTTTATCCATACGGAGAATCCGGACAGCCTGATCGTAATCGCCGTTTATATTTTGATATAATTCCTGAATTGTCATGTAGAATCTTCTTTCAGCTTATAGCAGTTAAATTCTGTTTCATTTAAATCCGTTTCATTTATAGCTGTTTCATTTAAAGCTGTTTCATTTATAGTTTACTTCATCGTTATCAGTTCGTACGATCTCGTACCGATACCGATTTTCTCTGCATGCTCCAGCGTTTCTTCCCAGGAAACATTCGGATTGCTGTTATGCCATACATCTCCGTGATCATGAAAATGCTCACGCGCCATATTATCGCCGAGCTGGCTGTTTCTGATCGGCTCTGCTTTCTGGCAAAGATCCACGCATGCCTGGTCGAGTGCCACCGGATCAAAGGATGCCAGCATTCCGATATCGGGTAAAATCGGTGCATCATTTTCTCCGTGACAGTCACAGTTCGGAGAAACATCGGTAATTAAGCTGATATGGAAATGCGGTCTTTCGTTTAACACGGCAGCCGTATATTCGGCCATTTTTCTGCCGAGAATTGCAGCCGCATCCCAGTTATCGTTTTCGATTGCATCGAATGCACAGGCACCGATGCAGCGTCCGCATCCCTTACATTTTTCCGGATCAATCCATGCTTTTTTATCCGTATAACTGATGGCATCCGAGCCGCATTCTTTTGCACATCTTCTGCATCCTTTACATTGTGCTTCAATTACATGGGGATGTCCCGAATTATGCTGCTGCATTTTTCCGGCACGACTCCCGCAGCCCATTCCGATGTTTTTGATGGCACCACCGAAACCGGCCATTTCATGTCCTTTGAAATGATTTAAGGAAACCAGAATATCCGCATCCATTACGGCACGTCCGATATATGCTTCCTTACAGTATTCCCCATTCGGAACCGGTACCGCAATGTCATCCGTTCCGCGAAGCCCGTCGGCTATAAGAATCTGACAGCCTGTGGTAATTGTATTGAACCCGTTGATGTTTGCGCAGTCCAAATGCTCGAGCGCATGCTTCCTGCTTCCCGGATACAGCGTATTGCAGTCGGTCAGAAACGGCAGTCCACCCTGTTCTTTAATCACATCTGCAACCGCCTTTGCATAATTCGGTCTTAAATACGCAAGATTCCCGAGTTCTCCGAAATGCATTTTGATTGCCACGAACTTGCCGTTCATATCAACGGAGCCGATGCCCGCCGTCTTAATCAGTTTTTGAAGTTTCGCAGTTAAGCTGACGCCCAAAACGGTTCTGAAATCGGTAAAATAAACTTTTGACTTCTCCATCGGCTTCCTCCTTTTCTTATTCGGAATATTCAATATCCTAAGTCCCTTGATTCACCACATTTCATATGTTCTATTTTAGTTTTTTACACCCTAAAAGTCAATTTTCTACAGCATTTTACCTCCCGTTTCTATTATGCTTTTATAGCAGTTTTAAGTTCCTTTACAAGTTCCCACTCTTCATTCGTAAAATCAGGTAATATTTCTCTCTTTTTTCAAACAAAAATCCCGGCAAAATCCTGCCGGGACCAAGTATTTTCAAGAGAATCTTTCTAATCTATATTTTGAGGATAAATCGTCCAGAACGCACCTCTTAAATTTTTCGATAAATCCTTCTTCTTAATGTGGTTCTTCTTTCTTAAATCAAAATCAATAATATATTTATCATAACAGTTAACGACCGTAGTTCCGGTCGGATGCACACTTTCGCGTTTAAAATTCCTATGACGGTAACTTGCATGCACATGTCCGTGAAGCATATATGTCGGATGTACACGCTCCAAAAACTCATTGAAGCAGGCGAAGCCTTTATGTGCATAATCCTCCATGTCACCGAAATCCAGGCAGGCTGCATGAGTAACCAGAACATCCACTCCGCCGTTTTTGATAATCTTCGGTTTTGCCTTACAAATCTTTGTACGCATCTGATCCTCGGTGTACATGTATTTACCGTTCGAATATTTTCTGGAACCGCCGAAGCCCACGAAACGAACCCCGTTAACGGTTACTACTTTTCCGTCAATATTAATGCAGCCCTCGGGCGGACGTTCGATATACTGTTTGTCATGATTCCCCGGTACATAAAGAAGCGGAAGCCCCGTCATCGTAACCAGGAATTCCAGATATTCTGCGCGTAAATCCCCGCAGGATACAATTACATCAACATCCTTCACTTTGTCCGGGGTATAGTAATCCCAGAGTGCTTTTGATTCGTCATCCGAGATGGCTAGGATTTTCATAACGGTCTCCTGTAAAGAGGAATGGTTCCTTCAATGTTTTCATTGAGCCAATCCATTTCTATAATTTGTCCGGCGTTCATCTTTTTCAGTTCATGAGGAAGCTTTAATGCCTTACCCATACTGCCTTCGTTAATTACTTCCGTCTGGGAATGAATCTCTCCTGAGAACGGATCCATCCCCCCGTAAACCATGGCATTCTTAAAGAATGCCATCATTTTTTCCGTCTGGAACGGCAAATTCGGCGCACGCAGTCCTACCACACCGGTAGAAAGGCCAAACCAGTAGTTAGTCGGTGATGTGGTCTTATCCTGCTCGTTAATATCCCAGGCACCGGAAATCACCGACTGAATAATCATGGAATAAAATTTACCCCAAAGAATATACGGTGCTCCGATAAAATAATCCTGGTTTACAGTACCGGGCTGGGCCGCATTCATTTCATCCGTGGTAATGTTCTGATTAATCTGGAACAGTCCGCTTTTATATCTTGCACCATGTGTTGCGGAATATTCAAGGTCGGCATAAAGCAAAACGCCCTCGTCAATCCACTCGTCACGGTAATGATCATGCTCGCCGTCGCCCGTGTATTTTAAAGAAACCTTACATTCCGGATCCACAATGGAAACACCGATTGCAAATGCATTTAAATTTGCATAGGTACGGGAATGTACGGAATGAACAAGATAACCGACTCTTCTGTCCGTCGGGGAATATCCTTTTGTCAGCATCAGGTTTGCCGCCAGCACACCGGTTAAAAATGTGGCTTCATACAGTTTTCCGTGATAACAGCGGAAGGACGGATGCGGCTGTCCGATGGAACAGTTTAAAAATTTAATTGTCGGATTCGCAATGGCAAGCTGCAGTGTGTTTGTGGCCATTTTGGAAGAAACCGTAAAGATGACTTCGTTCTTATCATCAATGGCTTCCTGAATCACTTCATTAGCATCGCTGTCATCGGATTTCGCCTGGTAGGTTTTAGATACAACACGGTTTCCGATGATTTCCATCGCATAGATTCTGCCGGCTTCATGCGACTCCACCCATCTGGAGTTATTCATATCCTCATCATAGATAAAGGCAACCCTGAGCGGATTCGACGCCGTATAATTCTTGTTATGGTTAAAGATTTCAAAAAGGTTGACGGTCTTCTTTTCTACCGCAGGAGTATCGGATAAAAATTCGATATCCTCGACCTTCGTGCTGGAACGAAGCTCCTGTCTTGCCATTTTGATATTCTTAATAATCTGATCTTCCGTATCTTCAAAGAGCGATTTCACCGGGAAAACGGATAAGTACAGTAAAAATGCATCCGATACAACCCACCGGTCGCTTTCCTTGATAATGGAATGATAAAGTTTCGCAAACTGGAAGAAAGCCGCTTTTAAATCCTGCAGAACCACATCATCCCATATATGCTCCAAATCCTGACCCAAAAGGTCCGCAAGTTTTGCATATCCGCCGGGTTCGGTAAAGGTAATATAGAATGCCCTGGTCACATTAAAGAAGTCCAGATATTCATAGTAAACCTTTAATTCCTTGCTATCTCCCTTCGGCGGAAGAATTCTTGTTACCTCGGAGTGAATGAAGCCCATTTTTAAATAATTGGAAACCGAAACACGCTTGTTTCCTTCCTGAACATAGTAATTATTCAGATATTCATAGCATTTAATTCCGGTATGTACACCTTCTAAGCGAACGGATTCGCAAAGATTCGACCACTTTGTGGCAAACTCGGTTCTGTCATCCAAAAGGGGCATAAAATTATTGGCAAACGCATTGTTTCTGGACATTTCCTTATTACCGACAATATAATTGACCGGCAATTCCAAAACTCCGATATATGCTTCGCCGACTGAATCCTTTATTTCGGGAATGGCATCCAAAACCGGAAGGTATGGGGATTTTCCTTCCTTCATTGCTGCCTTCGCAGCTACCTCTCCCATTCGTTTTGCAATCTGATAATCTTCTGACATATAAAACTCCTTTAATCAGCCATCCCCATCCGAAAAAACTCACTCCAAAAATCGGATCAATAAATTACTGACAGAAATATCCAATCAGATTTGACTCCGGTTCCGTAAAAATCCCCCATGCATGTTCATGATTCCAATCCCCGTTATTATAGATTTCATACCATTCCACTCTCTCAAGGCCGGCTTCATCAAACTCATCGGTTAAAACACCGACCGGCATTTCATAATAGGACTTCGGTTCAATCCCACTGCAGTATAGATCAATCTGATCATGCATAAAATGCGAATCCGTATAAAAATATAAAACCTCATATCCGGCGCCCTGCATAATACTTGGCTGCATCTTCCATTTCACCTTTTCTGCCCCGTCCGGAATACTATCCGGAAAGAAATAATACCGGTCCGGATTTTTTTCCTTCAATTCCCGGATATCCTTCACATAAGCAGATTTTCCTTCCGGAACGGCAATATTAATCAAAGCGAAGAAAAACGAACCATAAAACACCGTTGCCAAAACTATGAAAAATAATGCTGTTGTATTTGGCGTTAAAATTTTACTTTTTTTCGGTCGTGGTTCTGTAAAAGGAACATTTGCTTTTACCGCTGCTTTTCTTTTTTTGTCCCATTCCTTGATTTTTTTATTCAGGACATCCCGGTCTTCAAAAATTGCCGCCTGCGACCAGAGAATATTTAAAGCAAGAAGAACCGATGACATGGTAAGCCATGCTGCATGAAGAATACTGAAATTTCTGAAGCAAAGCACTAAAAGCCATAACTCCACACCTGCATTCAGTATGGCACATACAAAAAAAGTCAAATTAACGGATTCTTTAAAACTTTTCTTATTCTTTGTCTCTTCCATTTTTCTGTCTTTAATCAACCCAACATCTCTTTAATTCTTAAAGCTGTGAATCGGTGCGGGAATTCTTCCGCCGCGGTTTACGAAATCATCGCAGGAGAAGGAATTGACCGGCATAATCGGTGCATGACCTAAAAGTCCGCCGAACTCCACATTCTCTCCGACTCCTTTTCCGATGACCGGAATAATACGAACCGCCGTGGTCTTTGCATTTACCATACCGATTGCAAGTTCATCCGCAATAATACCGGAAATTGTTGTTGCCTTGGTATCTCCCGGAATTGCAATCATATCAAGTCCGACGGAGCAGACACAGGTCATTGCCTCTAATTTCTCTATTGTCAAAGCGCCTGCTTCCACTGCATTAATCATGCCCTGATCCTCGGAAACCGGGATAAATGCACCGCTTAAGCCACCGACATAGGAAGATGCCATAACGCCGCCCTTCTTCACCTGGTCATTTAAAAGTGCAAGTGCTGCGGTCGTACCGGGTGCGCCGGCGTGTTCCAAACCGATTTCACAAAGAATATCCGCAACCGAATCACCGATTGCCGGTGTCGGTGCAAGCGATAAATCTATAATTCCGAAAGGAACACCGAGTCTTGCGGATGCTTCCTTTGCAACAAGCTGTCCGACACGCGTTACTTTGAATGCCGTCTTTTTCACGGTTTCGCAGAGCACTTCGAAATTCTCTCCTCTGACTTTCTCTAACGCGGTTTTTACAACGCCCGGACCGGAAACACCGACATGAACCACGCAGTCACCTTCCGTAACACCGTGGAAAGCACCTGCCATAAACGGATTATCATCCGGCGCATTGCAGAATACCACGAGTTTCGCGCATCCCAAAGAATCCTGCTCCTTCGTCTTTTCCGCGGTTTCTTTAATAATGTCACCCATTAAACGAACCGCATCCATATTGATTCCGGTCTTGGTGGAACCCAAGTTTATGGAAGAACAAACACGGTCCGTTGTGGAAAGCGCCAAAGGAATGGATTTCATCAAAAGCTCATCGGAAGGCGTACTTCCCTTGCTGACAAGTGCCGAATAACCGCCGATAAAATTGACACCGACTTCCTTTGCCACGTCATCCAGCGTCTTTGCAATCTGAGCAAAATCCTCAGGCGTTTTGCAGCATGCCGAACCGATAATACCGATCGGCGTAACGGAAATACGTTTATTGACAATCGGAATACCGAATTCCTTCTCAATATCTTTTCCTGTTTTCACAAGGTTTTTCGCCTTGTTATAGATTTTGTCATGGATTTTTTCGCAGCATTTGTTTAAATCCGCATCCATGCAGTCAAGAAGCGAGATTCCCATTGTAATGGTTCTGACATCGAGATTCTCCTTCTGGATCATTTCATTTGTTTCTATTACTTCACGTCTTGTAATCACGATAATTTACCTCATTCATTATTATGACTTGCAGCGAGTTAAATATACACATTCATCGCCCGGCAAATCTTCCTTCATTGATCTGTGCATGACTTAAATTCTGTGCATGGAATCAAAAATTTCTTCTCTTTGAAGACGAATCACAACTCCGATTTCCTCACCGACTTCCGCAAGCTCGGAAGAAATCTCTTCAAATGCTTTCGGAGATTCATTCATATCCACAACCATCATCATGTTGAAATATCCGTGTACAATGGTCTGTGAAATGTCTTCAATATTGATTTTATTATTTGCAAGATAGGTACAAACCTTTGCAATAATGCCGACTCCGTCTTTTCCCACTACGGTAATAATTGTTTTCTTCATAGCAATTGCTCCTTGTATGTTATTTCTTTAACAATCTATTATATACGTAAATTAAATAAATTACAATTTTACATTAATCCGGATTTTTCTTACTAGCATTCCAGCGTCTGTGAAACTGCCCCGCGCTTTGCCACGGTAATCGGAAAATCATTGCCGTCATAAGGATTGTCCCCGATGGTTACCTCTAACTTTACGGTTTCATATGCAAGCTCCGGCAGGTTATTTTCATGACTCAAATGACCGAGCTGAATATAACGGATTCCGTCATGCAAAAGTCTGGATAACAGTCTTCCGCATGCCTCGTTGGACAAATGCCCTTTTTCTCCCAGGATTCGCTGTTTTAACGGATACGGATAATTTCCGACCTGCAGCATATTGATATCATGATTCGCTTCCAAGAACAGCAAATCGAAGCCCTGCAGGGCATCCACAATATTCTGGTCATAAGTTCCGAGATCGGTTAAAATAGCCGCCTTCTTTGCATTTTCATAAAAACGGTACGCCACCGGTTCTCTTGCATCATGTGAAATCCGAAGCGGGTCCACTTCCAAATCATTTACCAGAAACGGAAGTTCCGCTTCAATCGGATGAAAAAGAGAATAATCCAATTCCCCCAGGCTCTTTGTCTGGCGGATTCCTTCAAAGGTTCCTCTTGTTGCATAAATCGGAATGCCGTATTTTCTGGAAAGTACCCCAAGGCCCCCGATATGATCGATATGTTCATGTGTTATCAGAATTGCATCAATATCATTCGTGGTAAGGTCGATGGAATTCAATCCCTCTTCCGTTTTCTTCCCGCTGATTCCGGTATCCACCAGAATATGTGTATGATCGTTTCCGACGTAGATGCAGTTTCCGTTGCTTCCGCTGCTTAAACTGACAAGTCTCATTTAATCCGCTCCTAAAGTGATTTCTTCCCAGTGGATATCCACGATTGCACCGTCCGGTAAATCCTGCATATAATTCGCAACCGGCACGCCGTTTACCTTGGTCACTATTTTTCTTCCCCGGGAATCTTTTAAATCAAAATTAATATAATCAAAAACATCTACGAAAATGTATTTCTCTTTTCCCTTCATTACAATTGGTTCGCCGTTAACGGATACCACGAACTTCTTGTCAACCCTGCTTTCCGGGCGTTCCGTTTTATAAGAATTCATTAAATCATCATCGTAAATTGCTTCTGCATTTGTCTCTTTTACTGATTCATATGATTTTACTTTTTCCGTTCTAAAGGAATTTTCACTGCCGGATTCGCTTTCTTCAGGTTCGGAATAGATATCGGAATAAAATAATTCTTCTTCATACAAATTCGTTCCGATATTAATCACGTCTCCGTCCTGAATTTCATAATACGGACTTTCTTCATGGTTATTTACGATAATCACTAAATCCTCATCCACAAATTTCCGGTATTCCGCAAGATTCTCGATTCTGCATTTTGCATCCTCACCTCTCGTGGAAAATGTGATATTTACCTGATCGTTCTTGTGAACAATCGTATGAATATTTGCGGCATTTCCGTTTACGGTAACTGAAGCTGCTTCCCCGAGACCGCCTTTTAATAAACGGATTTCCCCGTTAATTGTAAATCGTATGGATTTCCCACGTCTCGGAAATATGCTGTCATTCGGAACAGCCATCTGCATTAATGCATCCGCCACATGGAGATTTCCGTTATTGTATAATTTCACGCGTTCATTATTGACATTGACATAGATGAAATTATTGTTCTGCTCATAATAATTCAAACAGATTCCAAGAGGCGTTACGCTCATTGCATCATGATGCGAATTCGCTTCGTGGAATACAAATTTCGTCATCAGTTCCTCGCCGCGAAGTGCCACACGGTTTACCGGAATATCCATTGCATTTGCAAGTGCTTCGGAATAGCCTTCCACCATTCCGCCGCCTCCGACGACAAAAATTGCGCTGACCGGAGTTCCTCCGTTTAATTCCTTCATGCATTTTGCAACTTCGTCAGCCATATCCACAAGAATCGGACGAATCAATTTTAAGATTTCCGCTTTCGTAATTGTCTGAGGAAGTCCCATGATATCTTCATACGTAACTTCTTCTAAAACGGATATACCTTTTTTGATGGATTCCGCGGTTGCAAAATCCACAAGACAATGCTTTGCGATTGCTTCCGTTAATGCATCTCCGGCTCTCGGAATCATGCCGTATGCGGTAATTGCACCGTCATTCGTAATACAGATATCCGATGTACCTGCACCGACATCCACAAGCGCAATATTCAGTAACCGGAACTTCTCCGGAATGGCTACCATGGATGCGGCAATCGGCTCGAGAGTTAAATTGGATACCTCAAGTCCTGCCATTTCCACGGCACGATATAAACCGTCGATTACTTCTTCCGGCAGGAAGGTTGCAATCAAATCCAATGCAATCAGATGGCCCTTTTGATTCTCGAGATTACCGATTATATTTCCGTTTAAGTACTGTTTAGTTACAGAGTAACCGACAAGATAATACTTTTCCGGATTATCTGCCGGTTTTATTTGTCTTTTTTCAAATTCGGAATATGCTTTTTCCAAAGCCATGGATTCGAGTTCATAAATCTCATCGCCTTCAATCAGAATATCCGCTTCAAAGGCAAGTTCCTCATGAATATTCATGGTCTTTAAAACACGTCCTGCGGCTGCGATACAAACCTTCTTTAAGATGGTTTCACATTTTTCTTCCAGGGCATTCTTTACATCACGAATCGTTTCCGCAACTCTTCCGACATCATGAATCTGACCGTCTAACATTGCACGTGTATCATGCTCTTTGCTTACTTCGGCAGTTACGTGGAAAATTCCGCCTTTCATATATCCAACCGTTCCGACAACGGATCTTGTTCCGATATCCAGACCGAATACCGGCTCCGTCATCAGAACATCAATCTGTTCATAAAGTTCCTTTAAGCCTTTGGAATTATCGATTACATGATCTGCGAAAGATGCATATTCCGAATCTGAAAACTGTCTTGATATAATGGAGTTGCATTTTTCCTCGGAGTATCCGCGCGTCTTCATAAGGCGGTCTTTCCTGTTCTCTTCCCCCGCCGTAACAAGCCAGAGTTCATCCAAAATATCAAGAAAACCTGCTTCCACAAAAATCGCAGATTCAATAATAATGGTGCGTTCCGGATTCTTTATCCGTTCTTCCGAAATGTGCTTTTCCACATATCTTCTGACCGCCGGGTGTACGATATCATTGATACCTTTTAACAGCTCTTCATTTGAAAAAATCAATTCCGCGACTTTCGGCTTGTTCAATTCACCATCCGGCAAAACTACTTCGTCGGAAAGCAACGCAACAATGGGTGCGAAACACTCCCCACCCTTTTTCTCCATATCATTAGCAATATCATCCGCAGGCATAATCAGACAGTCATACTGTTCTTCCAAATACTTAAGGACTGTCGATTTGCCGCATCCGACACCACCCGTGACACCTATTATTTTTCCCTGTTTTGTACTATTGTTTAGCATGCCAACCCATTTTTAATCTTAATACTCCTGTCAGCAAGTGATTTGCTGGTTACTGAGGCGGGCTCTATAGAACGGGAGCAAAGCTTTTTCTTATCGTTTACAATAAAGTAAAAATTGCGACCCTCTACGAGAACGCCGAAGTAATTCCTGCAATCACGCAGCAAACAGTATTTACTTCGCATCATACCAGGTATCCCCGGTATGTAAATCCACTTCCAGTTTCACGGCAAGATTCGCGGCCTCCTCCATCTTCCCCTTAAGGATTTCGCGCACTCTTTCTACCTCTGCTTCCTTTACTTCAAGCAAAAGTTCATCATGTACCTGTATGAGAACCCTGCTTTCCAGATTTTCTTCGGCAAGTGCATCACGGACATGAAGCATTGCGATTTTCATGATATCCGCAGCGGTTCCCTGAATCGGCGCATTCATTGCAACTCTTTCTCCGAAGGATCTTTGCATGAAATTCGAAGATTTCAGTTCCGGAATCGGTCTTCTTCGCCCAAACATTGTTTTGGAATAACCGGTATTTTTTGCATCGCTTACGGCAGAATCTAAGAAGCCTTTAATTCCGGGGTATGTAACAAAATACTGATCAATATAATTCTGTGCTTCCTTCTTGGAAAGGTTTAAATCCTGGCTTAAACCAAAGGACGAAATTCCGTAAACGATACCGAAATTAACGGCTTTTGCACGTCTCCTTAAAAGCGGTGTAATCTCATCGAAAGGAACATGAAATACCTTGGATGCCGTGATTGCATGAATATCTTTTCCGGAATTATATGCTTCAATCAACCCCGGATCCGCGGACATATGAGCCAGAATACGAAGTTCAATCTGTGAATAATCCGCATCCATAAAAACAAACCCGGGCTTCGGTACGAATACCTTTCTGAGTTCCCTTCCGAGTTCGGTTTTAATCGGAATATTCTGCAGGTTCGGATCCGTTGACGACAGTCTTCCGGTTGCCGTCACGGTCTGCTGGAAGGTCGTGTGAATCCGGCCGTCCGGTGCAATCTGCGTTGCCAGTCCGTCTGCATATGTGGATTTTAATTTGGTAAGAGCCCTGTATTCCAAGATATCCGCCACAAAAGGATAGTCCGGTGCAAGTTTTTCAAGCACATCCGCAGCGGTGGAATAACCGGTCTTCGTCTTCTTTCCGCCCGGAATCCGCATCTTTTCAAATAAAATTTCGCCTAACTGTTTCGGGGAATTGATATTAAAATCCTCACCGGCGGCTTCCTTAATCCGCACCTGAAGTTCTTCAATTCGTCCCTGCAGGCGGTCGGAATACTGCTTTAATTCATTCGGAAGAATCTTAATCCCTTCCGATTCCATCTCGTAAAGAACATAGGAAAGCGGCATTTCAATCTGTTTAAACAGGTTTTCGAGCATTCCGGCATTTTCCAGTTCTTTTACAATCTTCTCCGAAGCATTGAAAAGTCCGTTCGCTACCGCACCGAGATAATGAAGATATTTATCCCTGTTCGTATCCGATAATGGATCTGCCCCCTTTTCAAAGAGGGTTACATACGGTTTGAAATCCGGATTGTCATACTGTTCAATCACACTTTCCTCTTCATAATCATTCTTCAATGGATTTAAAAGATATGCTCCGATTACGGGATCAAAGAAAGAATTCGAAATGACATAAGACGGCTTATTCTTTTGTTCTTCCGGAAGGAATGGATAATAATTCTTTACACCCGCTGCAACAAGAATTTTTCCGTCTTTAAGGATAAAATCTTTCAAAAGATTTATAAATTCGTCTTCTTCATGGCCATCAGCAATTACAAAAGCAATCGTTTTATCCGCACCGGAAACGGAAGCCGCCTTCAACGCCTTAGGCTTTGCATCCGCGGTATTCTGCGCGGAAAAATTGTCAAATAAGGACAACTGTTCCCCGGATGTTTCCAGCATGCGTTTCTCTTCTTTGGTCAGAAAATGAATCTTTAAACTTACCTTGTCGGAATCCGTGAAAAGATTGCTTATTTCATTTTTCCCTACCGAAAAAGAATCAAAACATAATACCTCTGCTTCATGTTTTGGTTTCATGGAGGAGACATCGAATTTGGAAAAGAAAGATTTTAATTCCAGTTCCTTGATTGTTACAAAGGAATTCTCGTTATAGAAATCACCGATTTCGGCATCGCTAAGTTTAATCGGCAGTTCCGCATCCGTAATAATCGTTACCAGTTTCTGACAGAAATATGCCATCTCTTTATTTTCCGCAAGAGATGTTTTGATCGCGGGTTTACTAACCGAGTCAATATTCTCATAGATTCCGTCAATGGAACCAAATTCCTGAATCAGCGAAATTGCGGTCTTTTCTCCGACCTTAGGAACCCCCGGAATGTTATCGGAAGAATCTCCCATAAGTGCTTTTACATCGATAAACTGCTTCGGTGTAACGCCGTATTTTTCAACTACATCTGTAGGATAATACTCCTCCACTTCTGTCTTTCCGCCCTTGGTTTTGGGGATTCTGATTTTGATATGTTCATCACTGATTTGCAATAAATCCCTGTCACCGGAAAGAATAATGGCATCCCAGCCGTCCGCCTGTGATTTTTTTGCAGCGGTTCCAAGAAGGTCATCCGCCTCGAATCCGGCTTTCTCCATAATCGGAATATTCATGGATGTAAGCAGTTTCTTCATAACCGGAACCTGCTCGCGAAGCTCATCCGGCATCGGATGTCTGGTTCCTTTATACTCTTTATACATTTCATGACGGAAGGTCGGTGCATGCAAATCAAACGCAACCGCCAGATGCGTCGGTTTTTCATCATCCATGGCTTTCAGCATGATATTTAAAAACCCGAAAATTGCATTCGTATGAAGGCCGTCTTTATTCGTTAAATCCGGCACTCCGTAGAATGCTCTGTTTAATATACTGTGTCCGTCAATCAGTAAAATTTTATTCATTCGTAATTCCTTTTGTAACCAAAATAATCATCAATATCCGAGAATCATCTTCGATAAAAAATACCCGCCGACAATTGCAAGGAGAATTGCAAAAATAAAAATCATCAGGGAAATCTGCTGCTTATTCCTTGCCTTTCTTTCATTCTTATACATGAGTTCTTCCAACTCCTGATTCAGATTAAATGCGGAGGCGGAATCCAGGCGCTTTACACCCACGACAACAAGATACTCCACGGACAGTTCTTCCATGCAGGCATCACAGTGCTCGATATGCCTGATAAATGCAAGGGAGTCTTTGCTGTCCATACGGGTATCAATGAACTTCGGGATATTCTTTTGTACCTCTTCGCAGGTCATTTCTTTTTTCATATAATCACAATGTCCCTTCTGACTGACTGCAATTTTTTTGGGGTTCGGATGCAGTGGCAACTCCCCCCTCGCAATGCAGTCAATCATCAGGCTTAATATCTTTCTCAGCCTACGTTCTTCCTGTGAATACTCGGATCCTCATACTTGTCCATGAAATCATGTCCGAGCTGGATTGCCTCATCTGCAAATTTCACACTTCCAAGCTCGGTATATACCGCAACTAAAAGATCAAAATGTATCTCTTCAAAGAAATTGAAAATCTCCATCGGAATTGTGCGGTCAAACTGCAGAACATCTGCAAATCTGTTCCTGTAATCAAGGTCATCTCTCGGGTGCGGTTTTAAAAATACCCTTCCCTCTTTTGAATATTCGTTTACCAGATCCCTGAAAATCTTCTCCCTGGTATCAAAGGAAGGAGTCAGCGGTTCCGTCAGAATCAGGATATTCTTTTCATCACTCTCAATGGAACGCCCCACCTCTAACATTTTATCATAACCGCGTACAAATGTCCGAATAATCAGTTCCCTGGAATCTTTATCAAGTGACTCCATCAGGGCATTTCTGGATACTTCTTTGTAAACATCCGGGTCGTCCTTAATAACGCTTAAATCATTGACTTCCATGTCCAGACAGTACTTCCCGTAACCGTCACGGATAAAGATCAAATTCAGTTTCTTGGAAAAGAATTTCTTTAATTTCCAATGTCCCTGATTGTCGAATCTTGAATAAACACAGGGTCTTAAGGTATTAAAGCCGTCTTCCACGGCATGATAGTAAATATGATTCTGATTTAAGTAATACCCGATCGGATCCGTATCGCAGAATACATATACGTCTTTATACTGTTTGAAATCCACCGGAATATAGGGCGCCTGACATTTCGCGAACTTCTTTGTGAAACGGATACGGTTATACATATTGGAAATGATATTCCCTTTATCGTCCCTTAAATGGGTCAACTCCGGAAAATTGCTTTCCCTTTTTTCATCAAACAAAATCACGGAACGGAAGATTTCTGACTCTTCAAATCGTTTCGGAAAATCCTCGAAATCCGTGGACATCGTGGAAAGCACCAAATCAGCAGGCTCGCTCCGGTCTGCTAAATTCAGTTCCTTTAAACAGGTTACGAAGACATGATAATAGGTATGGCATACATAAACTCTTCCGGATTTATTCATTTATACCACCCCCGGACAGCTTAAAAATCTGCTCAGCCATGCGTTTTGCGCCGTTTCCGTCAACCAGTTCCTTTTCTTTTTCTCCCATCAGAACACGTCTTTCGTAATCAACTTTCAATTTCAGAATTTCTTCAATCATGTCTGTGTAAAGAGACTTGTTCAATCTGACATCTCCTGCATAATGAAAAATACCGAGCCTTCCGAATTCCTCTCCTCCGGGCATCTGGTTATCCGCCATGGAAAAACAAATACACGGGATCTGGCATGCACAGATTTCATATTGCGTACTTCCGGCTGCGGAAACAACAAGATCCATTTGCTGTAAAACTTCCTTCATGTTGGAAATATTCACATGGAGTTTTAGCCAGGAATACAATAATTCCATCTCTTTCAATGCTTCCAGATCCGGTTCCATGGAACCTAAAATCATGTGAATCTCACAATTCTCTGTAATACATTTATCCGTATCTGCTGCATTCTCTTTATTGTGCGAATTGCAACCTGTATTATCCGAGTTCAGTTTCTCATATTCAATCAGGGTTTCCACAAACTTTTTCGCCATACGCATGGGATCGGCACCGCCAAAGGAAAGTGCAATTTTTCGAACTTCCCTGTTCTGTTCCCGCTTCGGGATACCGGCGAATTCCGCACGTAAAGGCGCATAAGAAGGTCCTATAATCATCGGCGGAAGTTTCACGCCTTCCGTCTCATATAATTCTTTATATTTTTCCGCATTTGCATATACATTGTAATTAATGAGCAAATCCACCGGATAGGCAAAGTTATATACATCGTCCAGATATCCGGTAAAAATCTTCTCCCGCACGGCATTTAAATACTCTTTGGTCACATAATAACTGTCCACCAAAAGAAGCTCCGCACCGTAAGACTGAATAATCCCGGTAAGTTCTTCCACTTCCGAATCCATCTCCGTATAGGAGGAAGAAAGCGTGAAAACCTCATATCCCCGGTCTTTCATCCGATTGGCCGATGTATCCTTTGCAATCACAAAGGCGCTTAAAACTCCCATTGCAGTAAATGCATCCGCAACGGATAACAGGCGCATCACATGCCCCTGACCGATATTCGCATTACAGTCTGCACGCATGAGAACTCTCATGTTTGTTCGTACTCCCTTTCCGCATCTTCATCATTAGCTTTTCTCTAATCATTTTTTACGTTTATGCTACAGCTAATAATTCAAACAATTTATTGCCTTAACATGCGAATTGCATCCGCAATCTTTAAATCCCAGTTAAAATCACTGCCGTCCGTGATTTCATGAAAGTCTTTCACGGTATGATAACTGCCCTCACCGGATTGTTTCACAGCCTGTATTTTCCCGGTTTTAATGTCTTCCCAACTGGCTTTAAATAATTCGCCGATCTCAAAAATCAGCTTGTCATAGGCCTGTCGGAAGGTTTCATTTTCTTCATCAAAAGATACTTCCTTCTGACAGAGAATATCTCCCGTATCCAGTCCCGGTGCCATCTTGTGAATCGTAACACCTTTCGGGGTATTGTCATAAAAGCTGAAGAAATTCGGACTGGAGCCGCGATTATACGGAAGATAAGAAATATGCAGATTGATAATCCGGCCGTCCATATAATCAATAATTTCTTTCGGAATGATATAGCGGTAATTAAAGCTGATGATAAAAGAAGGATCCAGATTCTGAATCATCTTAAGCGTAATTTTCTGTGCGATGCGGCAGGTATATCCTTCTTTTTCCTTTAACCACGCATACAATTCCGCAGTATTCTCGTTATTGGTCAGGAACAATATTACACCCTTTTTAAACAAATCAAACGAAACCGGTGTGCCGAATGCCACATCACTTGCGAATTCCAGTTCCTTAATATCCTCAATATACTTCGGCTTTATGCCGTATCCCGGACGTATGATTCTTACATTCTTTTCATCCGGCTTATCTCCTGCCTGAATCTCTTCCACGGCAAAAATCGAACGGCGGAAAACAACACTTGCCTCTTCCTTCGGTGATACGCCGTAGAATGCCTCTCCCATGGCCGATTCAATCTCTCTGATATTGTCGACCATTTCTTTGAATTCAGTCGGAGTCATGGAAAATGACGCATCCGGATTTTCAATCTCGCGACCGAGACAGAAATGTTTTTCGATAATCTTTGCACCCATGGAAACCGCTATTCCGGCGCTGAAATGTCCCATGGAATGATCGGATAACCCAATCGGTACACCCTTGAAGCTTTCCTTCATGTCAGCAATTGTAGACAAATGCATTTCCGCAGGATCCGCGGGATAAACGCTGGAACATTTAAGAAGTGCCACCTGACGATTTCCGGTTGCATAAACCGTTTCCAAAGCCTCTTTGATTTCTTCTTTCGTTGCCATGCCGGTTGAAATAATCATCGGCTTTTGTTTGGATGCCACATACGAAATCAACGGCAGGTCTACAATTTCGAAGGATGCAATTTTATAGAATTCAAGTCCCAAATCCTCCAGGAAATCCACTGCGGTTTTGTCAAACGGTGTGGAAAGAAAATCGATACCTACTCTGTCCGCTTCTTCCTTTAATTCCTTCTGCCACTCCCATGGTGTAAATGCTTTTCCGTAGAGACCGTAAAGATTTTCACCTTCCCAGGTACCGTCTTTTACCGTGAAATATTCGTTACTGCAATTAATCGTCAGTGTGTCAGGCGTATAGGTCTGGATTTTGATACAATCCGCACCTGCCTCTTTTGCCTTCCGGATAATCTCTTTGGCACGGTCCATGCTGCCCGCATGATTTGCAGACATTTCCGCGATGATATATGTTCTGTCTAAGTGGTTAATGTCGAATTTCATATGATCCCCAATATAATAATTCTGTATTACTCTTTTTATTATTTATATTTAATTGACTTAGTTATTTTGATTGTTTTTCCTGCTTTGTATTTAATCTTATTTACTATTCTTCATGTAAAAGCCTGTATTTCAGTTCCGCAAGATTCCAGTCGGTCAGGGTATCGATATCCTGTACTTCCATCTCATCTAAGATGATTTCCTTTGTCGTATCTCCGAACAGGTTTAATTTCTTCATGAATTCCTTCGTATCCAGGCAGTAAAACTGTCCGGCATCATGATAAACCGGCTCTAAATCCTGGGACCTTGTGAAGGTATGCTCCGGATGAATGTACTTAAGTACACCGTCTTTGATTTCGAGTCCGCGCTGCGGCGGGAAAGAATAACGTACCACAGGGATTACGGAGAATGCATTGGTATCCACGAGTTTCTGCATGGCTTCTTTCAGGCGTTCCGCAGTAAGAAAAGGTGCCGTCGGATAAATGCAGCAAAGCTTCTCAAAACTCCTGCCTTCCTTTTCGTAGGAAAGTACCACTTCTTCCACAACTTTTGCAGTCGGTGCAAAATCATTGGCCGCTTCTTCACTTCGCATAAACGGAACTTTTGCGCCGTACTGTTTTGCAATTTCCGCAATGTCTTCGCTGTCCGTCGAAACCATGACTTCCTCAAACATGCCGCTCTTTAAAGCTGCCTCAATGGTATAAGCGATAATCGGCTTTCCGCAGAACTCCTTGATATTCTTTTTCGGTATTCTTTTTGAACCGCCTCTTGCGGTGATAATTGCGAGATTTCCCATATATTCTCCTGTTCGGTTGCATGTTATTGCAATCTTTATTCTGAATTTTCAATTATTTTATTAATTTATCCGGTTTACCCCATCTATTTATTATATCTTAATAAGGCGGAAAAACAAAGAAACAAACGCCTTACTCTTCCGTATACGCTGTTTCCTTTTTCTTTGTCTTAAAGCATGCTTCTATCAGCCAAAGAATCCTTCCCTGAATCCTTGAAAGACCGACAGCCGCAAGCGGCAGGCATAAATAAACATACGGAAATACATATCTCGGTTTCGCTTCCCAGAGAAGGCTGAATAAGAAACCGCCGATAAAGTAAATCATAAAGAGATATGCGAAATTTCCGCCGAATGCAGAATCTGTTTCATTATCATTGATATCTTTGACATTTTCTTCAGATTCCTTCATGTTTTCCGTTTTATTATTCTTGGAATTCCTTATAAACTTAAGAATCATATAAACAACGGATGTCACGCCGAAAACAAAGTACAGGAAATATATCACCGCAACATAGCGGTTACAGAACATATTCACATACTGTCCGTATACATTGGAGAAAAACTTCCCGATTGTCCTTCCGGGAACTCCGTCCTCAAATGCATTGGTATGAACGATCGAACCGAAGGTTCCTTCGTTCCACTGCTGGAGCATTTTCATGCGGTAGAACACATAAGCACTTCTCGGCTCCGTTTTAAATTCCTGAATACGATATGCTATCTCTTCTTTGTAAATCTCATTCGCCACATCCCTGTTTCCTTCTGCGGTTGTATTGAATGTATTGTTGGCATAATCGTTACAAAAGCCGTATCCCTGCTCGGAAACCTGCATTCCCATTGCAATCCATCCGAGCGCCGGCTGTGCTGCTCCGATTTCGATTCCGCTTCGAAGCTCATAGCTTTTTTTAATACCGGAATTGGCAAGTAAAGGAAGAATAATAATGACGGCTGCAAGAATGAATGTGCCCCATTTATTTTTCCGGATTCCGTAAAGAATCAAGGCACAAACAAGCGCAATTAAAAGGATGACAAGATTCGTTCTGGAAACATAGCTTAAGGTAAACAAAGGGATGATAAGAAGAAGGAAAAACCAGTTCTTCCTGTTTACGAACCTTCTTCCCTCGCCCTTTTTTAAGAATAAAAGAAGCATCCAGATGCCGAAGGTTGCGAATGCCAGAGACGGAACCTCGCCGTAAACGAAATTTGCGTAATAATAAAGCGGAACAAAGGAAACTGCCGCCAAAAATCCAAAAAATGCAGTCTTTCCCTGCCCCGAAAGGAGCTTCGTAATCGGAAAGATTGCATACATACTGCCTGCCACAAATACGGCATTGATATACTGGAAAATATGATAATCTTCCTTAATCCGCATGATCATTTCTTCTAAGAAAACCAGTCCGTATTGTTGCTGGAAGGTATTCAGGTATCCGCGCATATCCTCGTAATTACCGTTTTTAAAGAATATCGCATCCAAAACCAGCTGCATCTGATCACAGACCGGAACGCATTTGGCTTTATATACAAAGAACAGTAAAAACCCAAGGGATATTGTTGAAATCACTCCGGTGATTACGTGTAACACCCAGTCTTTGATTTTTATCTTTTGAAATAAAAATGCAAGCGCCGTTGTGATCAGTATGACAAGTAAAATAATCAGGATATTGATTACCGGAGAATCCGGGAAGGTATCTACGAAACTTTCGATGAAATCAAGAGGATAATGATTAAAGTAAAAAAGAGACGCAAGTGAAAGAATTCCCGTAAACGTCCCGAACATTACCGTTACTATCATAATCAAAACAGTTGTAAACGATTCCCTGTATTTCATATTAATAAGTATACCACAATTTCTTCGAAATTGCTGTAATAACAATAACAATTTCATTGTTATTACTTGCCTTTCGGCAGTTTTTATGATAACATATCTTTCGTTGACGGCTCGCTGGTGTGTCGGAATGGCAGACGAGGCAGACTCAAAATCTGTTGTTGGCAACAACGTGCGGGTTCAAGTCCCGCCACCAGCATTTTACAGGTCAGGAGAAATCTTCCTGACCTTTTTATGTGCAGGCCCGCATAATGTAATTTGCAGCTTTGCTGCATGCGGGCCGCACGCGAGTAGGGTGCGATAAATCTTCCCTACTCGATTATGAACTGCGACAGGTCTTCCCTACTCGATTTAATAATCCAAGGCTTGAAGCTCATATATAAAAACACCGTGATAATTCGGCGTGTATTTTTCTCTCGCCTTCTGCTGCGCCTCATAATATGTTTCTTCGGACCAGGGAATAATATTTCCGTCTTCATCCGTTAAAGGTTCCAGTTCAAACAAATACCCTTCCGGAATCAGAACTCCCCTGTTATAACAAAGCAAAAGCCGATCAAACTGGGGATCAAAATCAAGCCCCTCCATTTCTCCCTGATACATTGCATAATTAAAAGTGCGTTCCTCAACCAGAGTAAACTCTTTCTGCGATAAATCAACCACACAGCTATATAAATGGTCCGGTTCCCCGATTGCCGCATCACCGTCGTCGGCCGAAAAATAAAGGCGGCCTTTAAGGTATGATACCCCCTGAATATACCGAACGGGATTCGTAAAGTGTTTTCTTTCGATATATTCACCGGTTTTTAAATCATACCGGTAAATAAACTGGCCGGTTCTTTCATTTACCCAGGAGCTTACCCAGATGGAATTCGTATCATAGTCCACGGTAACACCGGATATTTCACGAAGTCCGCTGTATCTTGCAATCGGATAAGTACGCTTTAATTCAAACGTATCCGCATCATAAACGGCAATCATGAAATTATTGGCGTAACCGCTGTTGTGGAAGTATTCCACTCCGGCATATATTTCTCCCTGAAAAATATCAATATCGCTGATATGATTGACTCTTTCTTCAATATCCTTAAACGGCTTTACGCAGCTTTCCACCAAATGCCAGTCCCTGTCATAATGGGAAATAGTCTGGTTTCCGCTGATATAATACTCTCCTCTTGCCCAGGCAATTCCCTGCCGGCCGTTAACATGTTTTGTAAAAAGATAACGATAGCTGTACGTCGGGCTCACCATTACCCTTTGTCTATCCTGTTCTTCTTCTGCCAGACGAATCGTCTCCGTAAAAACAGTATAGAAAACCGAATCATCCGGAATTTCATTTTTTTCAGCTTCGCTCATCTCTTCCTGAAAATAGTTATATTCCGATTCAGGTTCTTCGTATGCTGCCGGCTTTTTCTCCCTGATGCATCCAATGGATGAAAGCGGGATTAAAAACAATAACATGAAAAACAGAAAAATATGAATTTTTGTTGATTTATCAACTTTCATAATTATAGATTTTATAACTGTTTCAGCTTTCCTTCAATAGGATAAACAATTCCGAGTTGCCTTCTGATTTCATCCATCTGACGCATGATTTCAATAGTTTCAGAATGTGGCATTTCCTTACATTCAATATGCCCTTCCTCAATTGCTTTCTTACAGGCTAAAACCTCATATTCATAGCCTGTATACTGTGAAGGAACCTCAACAATACGAATGCTCGCCTTTCCTTTTTCATCAAAAGAACAAACCTTAATCCCCTCCGGGTTATTGATATTTCGAACCTCAATCCATCCCTTCGTGCCGTAAATCATTCCTTTCCGGTCAGTCAGTTCATACATGGTTGTAAAAAGTGAAGCCATCCTGCCATCATTGTATTCCACCATGACGGTATCCTGACCATCTACCCCGGTATCCGTATAAACGCAGGAGGACACAAATCTTTTAATATCATCTCCCCATACCATGCTTGCAAAATTAAGCGGATAAACGGTTAAATCCAAAAGGCAGCCTCCTGCTAAAGCAGGATTGGTAAGCCTGTCATTTCCGCTGATCCGATATCCGAGATTTGCGGAAACAGTCTTTAATTCGCCGATTTCACCGCTTGAAATAATCTCATCAATCAGTTTTCTTGCCGGCATATATCTGGTCCAGATAGCCTCGGCAAGAAGTAAATTCTTTTCTTTTGCAACCCGAATCATCTCTTCAGCCTGAGATGTATTAACAGCAAATGCCTTCTCACATAATACATTTCTTCCGGCATTTAATGCTTTTATCGTCCATTCATAATGATGAGAATGCGGCAATGCAATATAAACCAGGTCCACTTTTTCATCTTCAAGTAATTCTTCATAAGAACCATATGCTTTGGCTATATGATTGGAAGCAGCAAACTGCTTCGCTTTTTCAAGGCTGCGGGATGCTATGGCATAATTCTCCACATCTTTAAGATAGGATATTGTTTCCGCCATTTTTACCGCAATACCACCTGCTCCGAGTATTCCGACTTTCATAATTCCTCCTTCCGGTAAAAAATACAAGATAAGTGTATTATAGAAAAATATCATAAGCAACAAAAAAAGAATCCGTTACGGATTCTTTTAAGCTTTGAAACCTTCAAAACCGAATACAGCCAGTTCTTTCGAACTCATATCTTCACCTTTTTGAACTTCCTTGGAATAATCTTCCTCGTTTTTACCTATTCTGGATAAGCTCTCGATCGATTAGTAATCATCAGCTGAATGCATCACTGCACTTACACCTTGATCCTATCTACCTTGTCGTCTTCAAGGGAT
>CADANR010000004.1 GCA_902789265.1 uncultured Lachnospiraceae bacterium
CGGAAAAGAGAAGGCGAAATACGTACAGAATGTTTATAAGAAGCTGATTGAAGAAACCTGCATATACGAAGAAGAGAAGATACAGGGAAAGTAAAGAACAGTAAGAAATGCACGGGAATATGCGTGCAGAAAGAAAAATATAATTATGAAATACGGTTTAATCGGAGAAAAACTGGGGCACAGCTTTTCGGTCCCCATTCATAATGCATTCGGAAATTCCGACTATGTCTTAAAAGAAATCCCGAAAGGTGAACTTCCGGATTTCATGAAAGCGCAGGATTTCGAGGGAATTAATGTTACCATTCCGTATAAGCAGGATGTGATGCCTTACTGTATTCTTGATGATGCAGCAAAGGAAATCGGTGCCGTAAACACCATCGTGAAAAGAAACGGGAAACTTTACGGATATAATACGGATGCATTCGGATTATCGGCATTGATTGACAAAACCCTTTGTGAAGGAATCGGGGAAAAAGAATTTACAAACGGTGAAAGCGCCGTAATTCTGGGAGCCGGCGGTACCTGCAAAACCGCAATCTATGTGCTTAAGCAGAAGAAGGTTTCTTCGATTTATGTTCTGGCCCGTGATGCGAAGAAGGCAGAGGAAACGCTGGCAGGTAAAAATGTAAAAGTATTCTCCATAGAAAAAAATGAAAACGGGAATTATTCCGAGTGCATAAGAAATGCGGAAATACTGATTAATACCACACCGGTAGGCATGTATCCGAAGGCGGACAATATGCCCGTGGATTTGCATCAGTTTACGAAGCTTCAGTGTGTTTTTGATGTGGTATATAATCCGCTTACCACAAGACTTGTAGATACGGCAAGGCAAATGGGAATTCCTGCTAAGAACGGTTTATATATGCTGGTCATGCAGGCGGTAAAAGCAGAGGCCTTATTTTTTGAAGATAAAGATAACGGTTTAATTAACCTGATCAATGATATACCCGAAAAGTTATCCGATAAAAATAGTGGTTTACATAACGAGAATATTGATTCCGAGAAGTTATCCAAAGAAGATAGGGAAATAGTACTTCGTAAGGTTATGAAAGAAGCCGGCGACAGAGTATATCATGACATTTTATGTAAACAAGAAAATATCGTTCTGATCGGTATGCCGGGAAGCGGAAAGAGTACAGTCGGTCAACTTCTGGCAAAAGAAATGAACCGTGATTTTGTCGATACCGATACGGAATTCGAAAAGACCTATTCCATGACTCCTGCTGCATGTATTGAGAACGAAGGCGAAGAAGAATTCCGGAAGAAAGAGACGGAAGTTGTAAGAACCGTAACATCCAAAAACAGTCTTGTGATTGCAACGGGAGGCGGCGTTGTTACCAGACCGCAGAATGTCAAGCTATGTAAACAAAACGGGAAAGTGATTTACATAAAACGAGACATATCAAATCTCTCCTCCGAAGGAAGACCTCTTTCGAAGGGAGACGGAGCCATCGAGCGCTTGTATGAATCGCGCAAACACCTCTATGAAGGTGCTGCGGATTATATAGTTGAGGTTACCGAGGGTAAGCCTGAGGATGCGGCAGACTTTATATTTGGTAGTATTAACTCGAGTAAGTAACGGGTAGATCCTCGGGGGAAGGCTCTATAGAACACGAGCAAAGCATAGAATAAATTATAAATATAAAATAATAATTGCGAGCTTCTACGAGACTTCCCACGAGGACGTGCCGGTACGATGCGAGCCATAAAAACAGGAAAGAGCAGCACATGAAAATTCTAATTATCAACGGTCCGAACATTAACATGCTCGGCATTCGCGAAAAAAACATATACGGATCCGAAACCTATGAGTATCTTCTTGAATACTGCAGGGAAGAGGCAGAGAAGCTAAACGTGGAGGTTTCATTTTTTCAGTCCAATCACGAGGGTGCATTAGTGGATGCAATACAGGAAGCATATGGTAAAATTGACGGAATCGTCATTAATCCGGCAGCGTATACACATACTTCCGTTGCAATTTTAGATGCCCTGAAGGCAGTCTCCGTTCCGGCAGTGGAAGTGCATATTTCGGATGTTTCGAAAAGAGAAGATTTCAGACAGATTTCTTATGTCCGTGCGGCCTGCATAAAGACAATTGCCGGTCACGGAATCGAAGGATATAAAGAGGCAATGGAGGTTTTGAAAGAGCATATTACGAAAGGGATTGCATGAAGAAAGAGAGTCTGTCGCAGATTTTACAGAGGAATAAGCGTACATTTACCCTGGCAGCAGGTCTGTTAGTTCTGGTGCTTGGTGTTGTGATTATTCTTCTGTTAAAGGAAAACGGCGAACTGAAGAATGAAATTGATTTGCTGAACGCCCAGAAAGAAGAGCTTACGCAGGTCATGCAGAAGGATAAAACGGAGATGCAGGAGCAGATTACCCTGCTTTCCAATCAGGTTGCAGAGCAGCTTGCAAGAGAAGAAGCGGAAGCGGAAAGACATTATCCGAACGGACTTCCCGTGACGGGAAAGGTTACGATTAATTCGCAGCCAACCGTGGATCCGGATGTGAATCCGGAAGAACTTCCTGACAAAGAACTTCGTAAAATCGTTATTTTCGGTGCTCAGGACGATGCCAAGGTGATTGCTGCGGGAAGCGGAACGGTTTTAAGCATTAAGCCGGACTCCGAATTCGGACATGTGATCCGGATCGACCACGGAAACGGATACATCACCGTATACCGTTACAGTGACTCCCCGAAAGTAAAAGAAGGAGATGACGTAACGAAAGGTCAGCTCCTCTTTGAAGTAAATTCATCGAATTCGAGGGTCGGTTATCAGGTCCAGTATGACAAGGATTTCATCGACCCCATGGATGTAATGGAAATCAGCGGCTAGTCATTTTTCTCATCAAGTCTTTTGAAAATTAATTCGTATCCGTCGCTGCCGTAATTTAAAGAGTGATTTACTCTGGAGATGGTAGCGGTGGATGCGCCTGTTTTTTCGGCAATTTCCAAATATGTTTTCTTTTCTTTTAACATTCTTGCAACCGAGAAACGCTGGGAGAGTGCCAGCAGTTCGTTTACGGTGCATAAATCTTCGAAGAAATTGTAGCATTCCTCTTTGTTTTCCAAAGTTAAAATCGCATCAAAGAGCTGATCAACCGCTTCGGTTTTTAACTTGTTGTTCATTCTGAATTTCCCCCCCCCTGAAAGTGTATTTTCTTACTGTAAAATTTTACCACTTTAATACTTTAACACACGAAAAATTATAGCATAGATTGTTATGCATGTAAATATTAAAATTCTCTCATTTTTCTTTCGATTTAAAGACCTCGATTTGTTTACAATAAATTATTTATAGTCTATAATAATTAGGAATGTCGTCTTTTAACGGCGAACATTTAGAAGGGTTACTGAGAAAGGGGTTTATAGTTTGATGAAGAAGGTAGTAATCATCGGAGCCGGACCTGCGGGAATAACTGCGGGATATCAGCTTGTGAAGGAATCGAGAGACCTGGATGTTACGATTCTCGAAGCAGATAATAAGGTCGGTGGAATTGCTAAGACCGTTGAATTCAATGGAAATCGCATGGATTTGGGCGGCCATAGATTTTTCTCAAAAAACGAAGAAGTAAAGAAGTGGTGGGAGGAAATTATTTCCAAACAGGGACAGCCTGCAATAGATGACCGGATCTTAAAAAGATACGTAAACACCGAGCCCGGCGGACCCGATCCCGAATTCGAAGATGAGGTAATGCTTGTCAGAAAGCGGATTTCCAGTATTTATTTCAACGAAAAATTCTTTGAATACCCGGTTAAACTGAACAGCAATACAGTGAAGAATTTAGGCCTTGGTCAGACGGCGAAGGCTGGTTTCAGTTATATCGAAAGTTCACTTTTCAAGAAAAAAGAAGACAATCTTGAAAATTTCTATATGAATCATTTCGGAAAACAGCTCTATCAGATGTTCTTTGAAGGCTATACCGAAAAGCTCTGGGGACGCCATCCGTCCCAGATTTCAGCTGACTGGGGCGCACAGAGGATGAAGGGACTTACCGTATCCTCCATCTTAAAAGATACGTCCCGTAAAAAATCGAAAACCTCAGATCCGTCGGAAGAGAATACATCTTTAAGCGAGGAATTCTTATATCCGAAACTCGGACCCGGACAGATGTGGGAAATTGCTGCAAAACGTTTTGAAGAAAAGGGCGGTAAAATTGCATTCGGTTGTAAGGTAACCGGAATTGAGACAGAGAATAACGTAATCAAGGGTGTCCGTTATGTTCAGGACGGACAGGCTGCGATTATGGATGCGGATATCGTGATTTCTTCCATGCCGGTAAAGGATTTGATTCTCGGCATGAAGAATGTTCCCGCTAATGTTCTGGAAGTGGCACGTGGACTTCCCTACAGAGATTTTGTTGTTTTGGGGCTCCTTGTTCCGAAGCTTAAAGTCGAGAATACTTCCAAGGTAAAAACAATCAATAACATTCTTCCGGACTGCTGGATTTATGTACAGGATACCTCCGTAAAACTCGGAAGAATCCAGATTTACAACAACTGGTCCCCGTATCTTGTTGCAAAGCCTCAGGAGACTGTATGGATCGGTTTGGAATATTTTTGCAACGAGGGTGATTATTACTGGAATCAGAGTGATATCCAGTGGCAGACACTTGCGGTTTCAGAACTTGTAAAAATGGGAATCATCGAGGATCCTCCCGTGATTCTTGATTTCCATAAAGAGATGGTTAGAAAAGCTTATCCGGCATATTTTGATACCTATTCCAGATTTGATGAGATTAAGGATTATCTGAATATGTTCCCGAATCTTTACTGCATCGGAAGAAACGGTCAGCATCGTTATAACAACATGGATCATACCATGATGACGGCATTTGAAACCGCACGAAATATTATTGCAGGAAGAACGGATAAGACAAAAATCTGGGCTGTCAACATGGCTGCCGAATATCATGAGAGCATGGGAAGTAAAACGGCAGAACCGAACAAGCCGATTATCTATGTGGAAGGTGCAGCGGATAATAAGCCCGGAAAAGCAGCTGCAGAAACGGATGATTTTGCAGCGGCTGTTGCAGCGGCAAAGGATGACAGCGAAAAGAAGAAGGGCTTCAATCCGATGATGTCCATAAGAGACAGACTGAGTATCAGAAGCTTAAGAAAACCGAAACAGCCTTCTTCTGCAGTGAATTATGCGCTTCTTTCCGGAGAGGATGAAACTTCTGAACGTAATTCCTACAGGAATGCTGCTGTTCCGATTCGTTCCAATTATCAGGAACCGACAGGCCCGGTCTCCTCAGAGAGAGAATTAAAAAGAAAACCCAGTGGTGTCCGCAACAATGCAACCATGCCGGAAGATACCTACGTGGTAAGATCCGCACCGGTTAAGAAAGAAGCGACATTTGCTGCAAATACGGAGAATGCGGCGGGCGAGAACCCGATCTTTACAACGGTTTCTACCTTCGAAGAGCCGAAGTACGAAGTACCGGCTGAGAAGAAAGCGCCCGAAAAGAAAAAGGAGAGAGAGAATATTACCCCGGGTTATTATGGGGATCCGTTTGAAGATATTGATACAAGCTTCTATGATACGGCGGAGCTGCCTGTAGATGAAATCAATCAGGAACTTGAGACAGTGCAGGCTGCTGCAACGGAAGAGATTCCTGCAGCACCGGTTGTTGAAGAAGCTCCGGTTGAAGAAACAGTTATTGAAGAAACCCCTGCAGAGGCTGTTATTGAAGAAGCTCCTGAAGAAACAATTTATGAAGAAATTCCTTCTGAAACAGTTTATGAAGAAACTCCGGTAGAAACAGTTGTTGAAGAAACTTCTGTAGCGGAAGAAATTCAGGAAACTGTGGAAATTCCTGCAGAAGAAGTTCCTGCAGCAGAGGAAATTCCAGCAGAGGAAGCTCCGGTTGAAGAAACAACGAATTACGTTGTGGGTTCTGCGAAATTCAATCCGAATGAGAAGAAAAACGAAGAATCTGCAAAGGAAAGCGATTCAACAGGAACGTTATTTACACCGAGATATTTCAGGGAAGAGCCTGCCTTTGCAGAGCCTGTTAAACCTGTTTACGAAGAGCCCGTGGCGGCACCTGCGGAGCCTGTTTACGAAGAGCCCGTGGCAGCGCCTGCAGAACCTGTTTATGAGGAACCTGTTTATGCTGAGCAGACTTATGCAGAACCCGCTTATACGGAAACTGCTTATGCAGAACAGCCTGTATATGCAGAGCAACCCGCTTATACGGAAACTGCTTATGCAGAACAGCCTGTATATGAAGAGCAACCTGTTTATACGGAAACTGCTTATGCAGAACAGCCTGTATATGAAGAGCAACCTGTTTACACGGAAACAGCATACAATCAAAACACTGGTTATGACAATGGCGGATATGATGCAACTGTTGCAGAAGAAGGTTATCAGGAAGAATACTATGCAGAGTATGCTTCCCGTAACGAAGAATATGATTCGACCTATGCACCGGAATATGCCGGTGGTTATGGTTACGATAATACTTACGCAGAGGGAACTTATTATGAGGAACAGCCTGCTGTAGCAGAAAGCATTCCCGAAACATATCCCGACAATAACAACGGTTATCTTGCTCCGCAAAATGAGGTTAAGAATGAAAATGACGGAATTCAGAAATCCAATGATTTCGGAAGCATTTTTGCAATGCCTACAGAGGACGAGACAAAGAAGAAGAGTACTTCCTTCGATATGCCGTATACTCCTGTAGCGCCGACCATTACCATTGCGCCGAAGAAGGAAGAAAAGAAGGAATTCTTAAACCAGACCGGATTCTCCAAGGAAAAGGTGGAGAAGGTATTAAAGACCGAAATTACCTTAAAACCGAAGAAGGAAGAGAAGAAGGAAGAGCCCCAGGTTATGGTAGTGAGTGTACCGAAGCCGAGTTATCATACCGCAAAGGGTGTATTCACTCCGAAGCCGATGACGGAAGAGGAGAAGAGAAAGATCGAAGAAGAAGAAAGAGCAAAGAGACCGATTGCTCCTTCCATCAACTTCAAGAAAGCTCCGGAACCGCCACCGGAAGAAGAACCGAAGAAACAAAGACCGAGAAAGAAGAATTTTGCAAGACCTACGGTTCCGATTACCGCGGACTGGGAATCTATGAATGCAAAAACGCTTCGTGAACTTCCCGAAATGGAAACAAAGCAGGAAGAAACTCCGGAAATCAAAGTTCAGAAGAGCGATCTTCCGAATTACGATATTTATTCGGAAGTATCTTATTCCAATGATAAGAAGAAGAAAACTGCCGGCTCAGATGTAATTGCGGCATCCATCCAGGCTGCTGAAATGAAGGCTGCAAAGGCAGAAGAAGCAAAGAAAAATGCAGCAGCGGAATCCAAACTTGAATTTACACGTGCAAGCGGATTTACACCTTATTCGGACGGAACAAAGCCGAGAGAAATGGGTACGGCTGTATATCAGACAGAACCCGAAGTATCGCCTGTACAACCTGAAAATGTTGCAGCAACTGAAGTTACTGCAACCGAACCTGAAACTGTAGTGGCTGAAACTGTAACGGCAAACTATCAGACCGTTGCTTCCTATGCGGCTGAGCAGATGACAGCACCTGTTGAACAGTCTGCTCCGACCGTAGCAGAGACAATAGCAGCAGCGAATGCCGGAATGGTTGCAGAAGCGAATGCGGAACCGGTTGCTGCAGCAAATACCGAACCGGTTGCAGAAACCAAACCCGTGGCAGAAGAGCCGAAGGTGGAAGTACAGCCGAAGCCTGCAAAGAAGAATATTCAGGATATCGAGGTTCCGAAGGACCTGTTTGCAAATGCCCGTGTTATTGCAGTCATCAAGAATGGTGTAAAGACTTCCACAACAGGAGACAAGACAGACAGTACAACCGCACAGCCTGTTAAGAAGACCATTCAGAAATATACATCGGACTTTGAAACAACCACTGTGAAGTCCATTCGTAAGCTTCGTGCAAAGAGACAGGAAGAAGCAATTCAGTCCATTGCAAGTATGTTAGACGGAACCGCCGAAAGAAAAGTTGTATCGCCTCGTCCCAAGACGGCAGCACCTGCGCCTTCCGTTGCGAATATTTTTGCAAGTACCTCTTTCATGGATGAGAAGGAAGAAGAGGCTCCTGTACAGAATGCAGAAGTGACAGCTCCTGTAAGTGCGGAACAGGTTGCATATACGGAGCCGGAACCTGTTGTAAATACGGAAACCACCGCTCCTGCAGAAGAAGTAATCCCTGCAGCAGAACCGGTTGCAACCATGGAAGAACCGGTTGCGGAAATTCCTGTCGAGGAACCTGTGAAGGAAACATTCTCTCTGAATGCAGCTAAGAAAATGGCCGAGGAATTTGCTCCGAGCTCGGAATCGAGTGTGAAGGAAGAAGCGGGGTTTACACTGGATCTTCACTTAAATGACGGTTCGCATCGTGTTGTAAAAGATTTGGTAATTGAACAGCCGGCAGTTGAACCTGTTTCGGAAACAATTGAAGAATCTGTTACAGAAGTGATTCCGGAACCCGTGGAAGAAGTAATTGAAGACTCGGTTGTTGAACCCGTGACAGAGGTAATTCCGGAACCCGCGGAAGTAGTAAGTGAACCGGTTGAAAGACCTGCGGAAGAAACCGTAACGGAAACTGCAGAGAATCCGGAAGTTGCAGAAGCGCCGAAGAAGCGAACCAGAAAAACGAAGGCAGCTTCCGAGGATGAAACAAATTCCGATGATTCAACTGTAGTTGCGGTCAAGAAGCCGAGAAAACCACGCGCAAAGAAAACTGCGGAAGTAGAGAATCAGATGACTTTGAGTGACGTTTCGGATGCGGCAGCAGCGGAAAACAAACCGAAGAGAACATATAAGAGAAAACCGAAGACTGACAGCGAGACACCGGCGGAGACAAACGAAACCGAAGCACCCGCAGATTCAAGTTCATCGGATGGAGAATAATGTATGGGTCAGAATATTTTAGTAGATGAAATCGGATATTTGCCAATGGATCCAAAGCGTGCCGTTTATCGCGGAGAAGAAACGCTGCAGTTTTCCGTAATTGATAAAAAAACCGGAGAAGAAGTATACGGCGGCGTTACCGGTCGTGAAATATATTGTAAAGCGGCAGAGGAAAAGAACCGGATTATCAGCTTTGATGCGTTAACCGAGCCGGGCGAGTATTATATTAAGGCCGGAGATGAGGAAAGCGTAACCTTTGAAATCAAGGACTGGGCTTATCGTGATGCCATGAAGAGCATGCTGAAATTCTTCTATCTGCAAAGATGCGGTACGTCTTTACCGAAAGAACATGCCGGTATCTATGCGCATGACAAATGTCATGATACGGATGCAAGAATTTACGGAACGGATACTTTTAAAAATGTAAGCGGCGGATGGCATGATGCCGGAGATTTCGGAAGATACATCGTTCCGGCAGCAGTAACAATTGCGGATCTTTTCCTTGCATTGGAACTTGATCCCGATCTTGCAAAGCAGGATTTTGATGCTCCGGTGGATTACCCGGAAATGGGACCTTTGCTTTCCGAAATCAAATATGAAATCGACTGGATGTTAAAGATGCAGGATGAGAAGACCGGAGAGGTTTATCATAAGGTAACCTGTATGCATTTCTGTGATTTCTTTATGCCGGAAGATGAGAAAGATGAACTGGTGATTTCTCCGACGTCCTATGCTGCAACGCTTGATTTTGCTGCATCGTTAGCAATGGCAATTAAATTCTTCAAGCCGTACGACGCTGAATATGCTGCAGTACTGGAATCAGCATCAAAGAAAGCCTATGATGCGGCAATGAAGATGGAAGTGAAGAGCTTCCGCAATCCCGAAGAAATCGTAACCGGTGAATACGGGGACGAAGGACTTGAGGATGAGCTTTACTGGGCAAGTGCCGAATTGTTCCGTGCTTTCGGAGACGAAAAATATCGCAAGACCTTTGAAGAAATGGCATATACGCATATCTCCCACGGATACGGATGGGAAGATGTATACAGCTTCGGAAATGTGGCATATATTTTGTCCGAATATCCTTTGGATGAAACACTGAAAAATATTATCATTGCTGCAATCGATGCAAAAGCGGATTCCTTAATGACACTGTGCAGAAGCAACGGATACAATGTTTCCTTCAATGAGAAGAGCTTTATCTGGGGCAGCAATATGTATCTGATTCAGAATGCCTGCCATTTGTATACGGCATATTTCTTTACCAGAAAAGAATATTATCTGGAAGCTGCAATTGAGCATGTACATTATATTTTCGGAAAGAATCCCTGCAATATCTGTTTCCTGACAGGATATGGCACAAATCGTGTTATGAATCCGCATCACAGACCTTCCGCTGCAAAGAAGGAGCCGATGCCCGGTATGATTATCGGCGGTCCCGACTCTGGCTTACATGATCCGACAGCAGAGAAACACCTTCAGGGTATGCCTGCAGCGAAGTGCTATGTGGATGAACTTTTAAGCTATTCTACAAATGAGATTACGCTTTACTGGAATTCTGCAATGATCTGCATGCTGGCGCAGTTTACGAAGGATTACAAGGAACGGAAGTAAAGAAGCAGAGTAGTATTTTAATTAAAAAGCAAATAAAAAACCTCTTCGACATGACGGTATCGAAGAGGTTTTATTTTGTCTTTTTAAAATTGCTTCAAAGAATTATTCCATCTTGTTTACTGCAAGGTTAAGACGGGAAATCTTTCTGGAAGCATAATTCTTATGATAAACGCCCTTTGTGGTTGCCTTATCAATCGTGCTGGTAGCAGCAAGTAATGCAGCTTTTGCAGCTTCTTTATCGTTAGCATCGATAGCAGCGTAAACTTTCTTTACAGCAGTCTTAACGCCGGAACGAATTGCTTTGTTTCTGTCAGCCTTAGTCTGATTAACAAGGATTCTCTTCTTCGCAGATTTGATATTAGCCAATGCTTTTCACCTCCGTTTATATTTGGTTTCTTTGCATTAAAGCCGGACACGGACGTTTTTAATGCACACATACGCTATATATTTTATTCATGAAGGCAGAATTTGTCAAGAGATTTTCCGGTTTCCGTAAAGATATTCGTTGAAACTAATAGCGCTTTTGAATTATAATATGAAACAGGGGTTAAAAGGCATTTGTTTATAGTAAAGAAAACAGCTTTGACCCGGGATAATCAAGACTTAGTTTGGATTATAATTTAAAGATACAAAAAAGGAGAATTTGAGAAATGAACAAAAAGAGAGCGATAGCAGTATCCTTAATGATGATTATTCTTGCAACAATGTTGTTTGGATGCTCGCCGACACTGGAAGATCGGGCAAAGGAGTATCTGACAAAGTATAATGATACATTTACATTAACGGATAAGACTGAGAATAACGGTTCGAATACCTATTTCTTCACATCTCAGAAATATCCCGGTGAAACAGTCAGCGTTCACTATGAAGGTGCTTTTGAGGCTCTCGGGAGCGAACCTTTTTCCGATAATTACGCAAGCCTTATGCTGAAGGAAGAAGGACTGAAAAAGGGGAGTGAACTTACGGAAAGCGCTTTTCCCGGAGTAAGCTATGATATCTGCGAAAGCAGGGGAGAATACTCTAACTACTTTAACAAGGATACGACCTTTGATACATTTTATGCTGCACAGGGTGCATATTACGGAGTGGTTCTTTATAAGACAGTTTCCGAAGACGAGCTGAATGCAGATTCGGAAAAATTGCAGGAAGTACTTCTCGGTGAAAAAGATGCAGTACAGATGACTACCGCAAAGCTTGGCTTTAAAGTCTATTATTATCCGGAAAACGCAGAGAAAGTCAGCTTTTCTAACTATACGGATTTTGATAAATTAAGCGGTTATGATGCGGTTTTGAATGTGGAATATAAAAAATCGAAAGATGAATGTGAAGTAACAGAAATGGAAATCGTGAAGTAACCATCGTATTTGTTGTGTGATAAGGGGAAAATATGGTAAAATATTTAGATGGTTTGAAAGAAAAGATGATTACTCCGGGAGTTAAGAAATAAATGTCAAATGTTGATCAGTCAAAAATCAGAAATTTCTGCATCGTGGCGCATATCGACCACGGAAAATCCACTCTCGCCGACCGCATTATCGAAAGCACGGGATTACTTACCAGCCGTGAAATGCAGGCACAGGTTCTTGATAACATGGACCTCGAAAGAGAGCGCGGAATCACGATTAAATCCCAGGCGGTTCGCACTATATACAAAGCAAAAAACGGAGAAGAGTATGTTTTTAATTTAATCGATACTCCGGGTCACGTGGACTTTAACTATGAAGTAAGCCGTTCGCTTGCAGCCTGCGACGGAGCGATTCTTGTTGTCGATGCAGCGCAGGGAATCGAAGCACAGACACTTGCCAATGTGTACCTGGCACTTGACCATGATCTCGATGTTTTTCCCGTGATCAATAAAATCGATCTCCCGAGCGCAGAGCCGGAGAGAGTCATTGAAGAAATCGAAGACGTAATCGGAATCGAGGCACAGGGATGCCCTTTGATTTCTGCAAAAAACGGAATCGGAATCGATGACGTTTTGGAAGCTATCGTAGAGAAAATTCCCGCACCGAAGGGGGACAGACATGCACCTCTTAAGGCGTTGATTTTTGATTCCTTATATGATTCCTATAAGGGTGTCATTGTCTTTATGCGACTGATGGAAGGCACCATTAAGAAGGGTACCAAAGTCCGCATGATGGCGACAAAAGCGGAAGCGGAAGTTGTGGAAGTCGGCTATTTCGGTGCCGGTCAGTTTATTCCCTGCGAAGAACTTTCAGCCGGTATGGTAGGCTATTTTACGGCTTCCATCAAAAATGTCAGGGATACGGCAGTGGGCGATACCGTAACGGATGCTAATAATCCGTGCAAGGAAGCTCTGCCGGGTTATAAAAAAGTACAGTCCATGGTTTACTGCGGAATGTATCCTGCGGACGGTGCAAAATATCCGGACCTCCGTGATGCACTTGAGAAACTGAAATTAAACGATGCATCGTTAAATTATGAGCCGGAAACATCCATTGCTTTGGGCTTCGGTTTCCGTTGCGGATTCTTAGGACTTCTTCATCTGGAAATCATCGAGGAAAGACTCGAGAGAGAATATAATTTAGACTTAGTAACAACAGCACCCGGTGTTATTTACAAGGTGCATAAAACGGACGGAAGCGTGATCGATTTAACCAATCCTTCCAATCTTCCGGATCCTTCGGAAATCGATTTCATGGAAGAACCGATTGTAAGTTCCGAAATTATGGTGACGACGGAATTCATCGGACCGATTATGGAGCTTTGTCAGGAAAGACGCGGTCGGTATCTCGGCATGGAATATATGGAAGAGACGAGAGCGCTGTTAAAATACGAGCTTCCGCTTAATGAAATCATTTATGATTTCTTTGATGCGTTAAAATCCCGCTCCCGCGGATATGCGTCCTTCGATTATGATTTAAAAGGATATGAGCAATCGGAACTTGTAAAGCTGGATATTTTAGTCAATCACGAAGAAGTGGATGCGCTTTCCTTTATCGTGCATAAGGATACCGCATATGAACGCGGCAGAAAGATGTGTGAGAAGTTAAAGGATGAGATTCCTCGTCACCTCTTTGAAATACCGATTCAGGCGGCTGTGGGCGGCAAGATTATTGCCAGAGAAACCGTAAAAGCAATGCGTAAGGATGTGCTTGCAAAATGCTACGGCGGTGATATTACGCGTAAGAAGAAGCTTCTGGAAAAACAGAAGGAAGGAAAGAAGCGTATGCGCCAGGTCGGAAACGTGGAAATTCCGCAGGAAGCATTTATGTCCGTTCTGAAGCTGGATGAAGGAAAGTAAGTGAGTTACTGCAAATGAAAATGTCAGGCAGAAATAATACCGGGAATACAGAGTATTTAAGAGGAGAATGAAAGCACATGGGAGAACATGGTAAGGAACTCGCGATATACATCCACTTACCCTTCTGTGTACGCAAATGCCTTTATTGTGACTTTATTTCCGGTCCTTACGGGGAAGATGTTAGAAAGAGTTATGTAAACAAACTGCTCTGGGAGATAGATTCTTTCTTTGATGAATACAGGGAGGAAAACATTGTAATTACCTCCATATTCTTCGGTGGCGGAACACCCTCAATTATTCCGCCAGAAGAAATAGCTAAAATATTATGTAAACTAAAAGAGCATGCAGATTTCATCGAGCCGGAGATTACGATAGAAGTAAATCCCGGGACGGGGGAGCCTTCTTTATTTGAGAAGTACCATGAAATCGGAATCAACCGCATCTCCATCGGTTTGCAGAGTACTTCCGATGAAGAGTTGAAAACACTCGGAAGAATTCACACATACGAGCAGTTTTTAAATACACTGGATAGCGTAAAGGCTGCGGGATTTACAAATATCTCTGCGGATGTAATGTATGCCGTCCCCGGACAGAATTATAAATCCTTTGAACGAACCCTTCGCAAAGTCGCGGACCTGGGACTGAATCATATTTCCGCATACAGTCTGATTGTGGAAGAGGGTACGCCTTTTTACGACATGGACTTGGATCTTCCTTCCGAAGATGTGGAGAGACGCATGTACAGGGGCGTTTCAAGGATTTTGGCAGAATACGGGCTTAAGCAATACGAGATTTCCAATTACGCGAAACCGGGATATGAATGCAGGCACAATATCGCTTACTGGACAGGAAAGGAATATGCCGGATTCGGCATTGCGGCGGCATCCTTAATTGAGAATCTGAGATTCACGAATACGAAATCGATGGATGATTATCTGGCGGTTTCGGATTATGAGACGCTTAAGAAACTTCGTACCGACGTGGAAAATTTAAGCCGGGAAGACTGCATGTCAGAGGCGGTGATTCTAGGACTTCGCATGAATCAGGGCGTCAGTGACAAAGCTTTTTATGAAAAATTCGGACAGCATTTAAGTGATGTTTATCCGAAAGAAATACTGAAACATAAACTGGAAGGGCTGCTTAAAGAAGCGGAAGACGGAAGTATTTCGCTGACTGCAAAAGGCAGGGATTTAAGCAACTACGTGATGGCGGATTTTATATGAGGACAGAGTAAGCGGGTATGGGATGTCTGGCTCTGTAAATACTTTGAAATAAAAGTATAATTCATATAGAAAACAAATAAGGTGCTTAGCGCCGATTGGAGCGACATGAAGATTACAGCCAACAGACTGGACAGAGGATTTGAAAGATATCAGGAAGAATTCGAGGAAGCAGCATTAAAGGTGCTTCGTTCCGGCTGGTATGTGCTCGGTCCTTCCGTGGAGAAATTCGAGCAGGAATTTGCTTCTTACACGGGTGTAAAATATGCAGTCGGAGTTGCAAGCGGACTGGATGCATTAATTCTTGCATTCCGCGTACTCGGAATTAAAGAAGGGGATGAAGTAATCGTTCCCGCAAACACCTATATTGCAAGCGTGATGGGCGTTACCATCAACGGTGCAACGCCTGTTTTTGTAGAACCGGATGAATTCCATAATATCGATGCATCAAGGATTGAAGAAGCCGTTACGGAAAATACAAAGGCGGTTTTGGTCGTGCACCTGTACGGACAGGCCTGCGAGATGGACCGGATTACGGAGATTTGCAGGAAACATAATCTGAAACTGGTAGAAGACTGTGCACAGTCCCATGGTGCGAAATATAACGGACAGATGACCGGAACCTTTGGCGATATCGGATGCTTTTCCTTGTATCCTTCGAAAAATTTAGGTGCATTCGGGGACGGCGGAGCAATCGTAACGAATGGCGAAAACTATGCCGCAGACCTTAAGATGCTTCGAAATTACGGAAGCAGAAAACGTTATTATTTTGAAGAAGTCGGCATGAATTCAAGACTTGATGAAATGCAGGCAGCACTTTTATCCGTCAGATTAAAGCATCTGGATGAATTAAACGAAGAAAGAGAAATGCTTGCTAACCGGTATTTAACCGGAATCAAAAATGGAAAAATCATCCTTCCGATCATCCGGAAAAATGCAACTACCGTATGGCATCAGTTTGTAATTACAACATCCAAAAGGGATGAATTGATCGACTATCTGAAGGAAAAAGAAATCGGCAGTATCATTCATTATCCGATTCCGCCGCATCTTTCGGAATGCTACCGGAATTTAAATTACAAAGAAGGGGATTTTCCGGTTACGGAAAAGGATGCACATGAAGTACTCTCGCTCCCGTTTTATAACGGAATGACCGAAGAAGAGCAGGCGTATGTCATTGATGCATTAAACCGATTTTAAGCGGGAGATATAAATGAAAATCGAAGAACAGATTAAAATCATAGAGTTTGCGGATTTCGGTGATGAGAGAGGAAATCTCGTTGTCATCGAAGGTGACGGAATGGATATTCCGTTTGATATTAAACGTGTTTTTTATATCTACGGCTCGGATTCTGAAGTAGTAAGAGGAAGCCACGCAAACAGGGAGACGGAGTTTCTTTTGGTCAATGTCAGCGGAACCAGTAAAGTACGTGTGGACAACGGATCGGAAGAAATGATTGTAGAACTCAACAAGCCCAGAATGGGACTTTATCTTCCTTCCATGCTCTGGAAGGACATGTATGATTTTTCCGCAGATTCGGTGCTTTTGGTACTTGCCAGCCGGCACTATGACGGAAATGAATATATCCGCGATTACGAGGAATATCTAAGGGAAATTCAGTAGAATTTGAAATACATTCAGTAACAGGAGAATATTTCTGTTATTAATTAAGAGGATTAAAATGAGCAAACTTTCAATCATCATACCGGTTTACTACAACGAGGATACCTTAATGGATCTCTATCTGGACATGAAGGAGAAAATTTTTCCTTCGATTCCGGATTATGAAATCGTTATGGTGGACGACGGATCGGGCGACAATTCCTGGGGAATCATGAATGAAATCCGCGATCTGGACGAGCATGTAAAACTGGTAAAATTATCGAGAAACTTCGGTGAGCATGCAGCCCTCCTGGCCGGATTTTCCGTCTGCACGGGTGACTGTGCGGTGACGAAGCAGGCAGATTTACAGGAGGATTCCACTCTGATTCTCGAGATGTTTGAAAGCTGGAAGAAGGGCAATAAGGTCGTTTTAGCCATCCGCAGATCGAGGGATGAAAACTTCATCAAGGTCTTCTTCGCAAACCGATATTATGCGATGGTGCGTCGGTTCGTCAATAAGGAAATGCCGAGCGGCGGATGCGACTGTTATTTAATTGACAGAAGAGTGATTGAAGTCATCGAACGTCTTGATGAGAAAAATTCCTCCCTTACATTGCAGGTGATGTGGTCCGGTTTTAAAACCGACAAGGTATATTTTGACCGCAAAGACAGGGAGAAGGGAAAATCCAGATGGACGCTTTCCAAGAAGCTGCGTCTTGTCATGGATACGATGATCAGCTTTTCCAATGCGCCGATTAAATTCATGATTGTAGTGGGTACGATTTTTGATATTTTTGCACTCGGACTTTTTATTTCTGTTTTGGTTGAGTACTTTACAAAGGGCGTTCCGGTAGAAGGCTGGGCATCCTTAATGAGCATTGTGCTTTTGTCCGCCGGACTGATTCTTATGATGATCGGTATTTTAGGCGAGTATCTCTGGCGTGTGCTGGATGCGGCAAGAAACAGACCGGTATTCATTATCGATGAGGTTTATAAGGAGCGTGCGGTAGAAGAGAGAAAACTCTCTGATTGCAGGAAGAAGAGTGATTGAAAAACAGAACATGATCGTAGATTTGTCACTAAGGTAATATGGATAATAAAGTAACAAAGAAAAAATGGAATATTCTCCTTGCGGTTTTGCTCATCTTAAGCGGACTTGCTGCAATCAAGTTAATTTTTCTTGATTACACGATGGACGAAGAATACCAGATTGTGATGGCGTACAGGAATCTTCGGGGAGATGCGATTTTCGGGCAGATGTGGGAGCCTCATCAGACATCTGCTTTTCTTTGTATCGGTATTATGTTTATCTGGCATTTGATTACAGGCACTTACACGGGTGTTGTCATTTTCTTAAGAATCGTCACAACCCTGATTCAGCTTGGCCTTTCCTTCTGGCTCTACAAGGTTTTAAAGAACGATTCAGACAAAGAAGAAGCAGCACTTCTTGCAATTCTTTATTTCAATTCCGTTCCGAAATTAATCGAGATTCCGGAATTTTCCAACATGCAGCTCTGGTTTTTCACCATCATGGTACTTTCGCTGATTCATTATTATTACAAGCACAGGGATCGAACCGGAAATGTGATTTTCTTAATCATCTCATCCTTAGCCATGGCACTTGAGGTTTTAAGTTATCCGTCCATGCTCGTGCTTTTCCCGGTCAGTGTCGGCTATATACTTTTTAAATCAAAGAAAAATCGCTTCCGGGACGCAGGTTTGTATATCTTAACGGACGTGGCAGCAGCGGGAGTGTGGCTCTTAATTGTGGTGCCGCGAATCGGATTTACCACGCTGATTCAGAATGTAAAGAACATGCTTGATTTTGATTTGACACATGATTTATCCGGTTCCACGGACGGAAAATTTACGGGAAGCATTCAGTATCTCTGGCAGACGGCATTGTTGCTTTTCGGTATCTGCGCGGTGGCTGCAATTCTTTATCTGTGCCTTAAAAAAGTAAGAGACCGGTTTGAGAAAAAAGCCGGCGGAATCTTCTATGCGGTTTTGGTAATTCTTGTTTCCGATCTCGTACAGATCGTATTTTGGTTTGTTTTCCGGAAGGGATACGAATATCCGCAGATTCATCTTCTGGTTTTGGTACTTAGTACAATAATAGTTATGTTAACCTTTATTAAGGACCCGGGTTTCCGTGAGAAAATCCGTCCGTATATGTACGGCTTTACTGGTTCCGTTATTTCGGTTCTTGCGGTCTTTTATATCAGCGATCTGCAATTCTATAATGCCATTCCGCACGGAATGCTGGGCGTGGTATTTTCCCTGCCGGTTCTTGCAATTGCAATCAGAAGCCTGATGGGAGAGAAGGGGAAGAAACTGATTTATGTTCTGTTCCTTGGAATGATTCTGACTGCAATACTCGGAAAAGGGGCATCTTTTAAGGCAGGTCGTGAACTTACCAATCTCCTCGATATCAGGGGCATCATGAAGGAAGGTCCGGCGAAGGGTATCCTGTCCGATTATATGAACTGCTATATTTACAATGCGGATTATGTGGATTTCAACTCCTTTGTGGATGATGATGACAAGGTGCTGATTGTCACGAACATGGTCTTCGCACCGGGTACCACACCGTATATGTTCAAGGAAAATGAGATCTGCCATTTTTCCATCGTGGACCCGACATCCTATGATGAGCGGCTCTTAAAATACTGGGAACTTTATCCGGAGAAGAAACCGAATGTAATTGTTGTGGACTGCTGGTACGGGGAGCTTCAGGAAGATCCGGAAAACTGGATTATGCAGTATATCGAAAATGACTTCGGCTATACCTCCGTGGATGACGGAAGTTATGTAAGAATTTACAGACGGGAAGAGCAGTGAGTACAAAAGAGAAAACCGAGGTAAAAAAGAATATCTTTCAGGTAATTAAATTCCTGCTTGTCGGCGTTTCAAACACTCTGATCAGTGAGGGCATATATGCGCTTCTTTGTCTGGTCGGAGCGCATTATTTAGTAGCAAGTTTTGTGGGCTTTACGGTCAGTATTATTACCGCGTATCTTTTAAGCAATAAATTTGTATTTAAAGAGGACAGTACAAAGGAAAAGAGAGTATGGTGGAAGGTTTTTCTAAAAACCTATCTGGCTTATGTGGTCGGTTTCTTTTTAAATCTCGGACTGTTAACACTTTGGATGGAAGGGTTCGGGCTTGAGTACAGAATCGATCCGGTCATGAATTTCCTAAAGTCCGTCGGACTTGCCGGCCTGTCCGCGCATGTGGTGGCGGAACTGCTTGCGGAAGCGGTGAACCTGTTTTTGGTAACGCCTGTGAATTTTTTATTAAATAAATACTGGGCATACCGGCAAAAGCCTAAAGAGAATGCCGAAAAAACTTTAAATTCCGAAGAAAACCCGGAATCTGAATCGGAGTAAAAATTGCTTTAAAACCGGGAAATTATTTTTACTATTCTACTTGAAAGAAAAATTTCCACAAGGTATAATTAAAGTTGCTGTTATGGTTTAACAGCGAGGGTTTATTACCGATATAGCAAAAAAATATACGAAGGGGTACAGAAATTATGCCTAGAATTGAAGAAATTTTGCAGGTTTCCATGGATGCAAGAGCATCCGATATCCATTTAACAGCAGGTCTTCCTCCGAAGATGCGTGTGAATGGACATCTTCTCAACATGGACTTTCCCGTACTGAAACCGGAAGATACCATGGAAATCGTTCGTCAGATCATGACAGATCACCAGAGAGCAATGTTTGAAGAGCGTGGTGAGTTGGATATGTCCTTTGCGGTAACCAACCTCGGTCGTTATCGTGTAAACGTATTCCGCCAGCGTGGTTCTGTAGCAATGGCAATGCGTGCCGTTAATACAGTTATTCCTTCTCCCGCACAGTTGGGTGTTCCCAATGCAGTAGTAGATTTGTATAACAGAAAGCGTGGTCTGGTTCTGGTTACCGGTCCTACCGGTTCCGGTAAATCCACGACACTTGCTTCCATCATTGATAAAGCAAACAATAACCGTGATGCACATATCATTACCCTGGAAGACCCGATTGAGTATTTGCACATCCATAAGGTTGCAATGGTTAACCAGCGTGAAATCGGTTTCGACTCCATGAGCTATGCAAATGCACTTCGTGCAGCACTCCGTGAAGATCCCGATATCATCCTCGTAGGAGAGATGCGTGACTACGAAACCATTTCCGTAGCCGTAACCGCAGCCGAAACAGGACACTTGGTATTATCCACACTGCATACCATAGGTGCTGCATCCACTATCGACCGTATCATCGACGTTTTCCCGCCTCACCAGCAGCAGCAGATTCGTGTACAGCTGGCAAACGTTTTGGAAGCAGTTATTTCCCAGCAGCTCGTTCCTACTGCAGACGGACGTGGCCGTGTAGCGGCATTCGAAGTTATGCTTGCAAACCACGCTGTTCGTAACCTGATTCGTGAAGGTAAATCACATCAGTTGATGTCCATCATGCAGACCAACCGTCGTGCCGGAATGGTTACCATGGATGAAGCTCTTACAGAACTATATCTTGAAGGTAAGATTGATCAGGAGAACCTTGTAGAATTCGCACAGGATCCTGTAGGTATGATTCAGAAGCTCGGTCTCAAGGGCGTTACCGTTACCAACTAGGCAATATCTTTCTAATGTATTTCATGCGGGCAGACCGTCTGGTCTGCCCGAAACTATCTATAGTAGTTTCGTAGTAATTCTAATTTCATTATTATTCCAATCATTTATTAATTCACTTTGTGCCGGGCATACACCTCGGGGAAAGTCTCGTAGAAGCTCGCAATTATTATATTATTTTCATATTTTACTCTATGCTTTGCTCGTGTTCTATAGAGCCTTCCCCCGAGGGTATGCCGGCACTTGTTCAAGCAAAGTTATAACTATTTGTAATGAAAAAATAAAAAAATTCATAAGGAGGACATATTATGTTCAGTCTGATTCAATCATCTTCAGTAATAGGGATGAGTAGTTTTCTGGTTCGCGTGGAAGTGGACGTATCAAACGGCCTGCCCGGCTTCGAAATTGTGGGAATGGCGAGCAGTGAAGTCAAAGAAGCAAAAGAAAGAGTAAAGGTAGCACTAAAGAATATCGGAATCACGCTGCCACCGAAGAAAATCACCGTTAATCTTTCTCCTGCAAATATCCGTAAAACCGGAACGGCGCTTGATTTACCGATAGCAGTCGGAATGCTGGCTGCGATGGAAATGATTCCGCCGGATTCTGTAGAAAATGCGTTGTTTGTAGGAGAACTCGGATTGAATGCGGAACTCAAATTCGTAAGAGGAATTCTGCCGAGTGTAATTATGGCTAAGGAACACGGGATACGAAAATGTATTGTTCCGAAAGTAAACGTCTCCGAGGGAAGTATAGTTCGGGAAACGGAAGTAATCGGTTTTGAAAACCTCGTTGATATTATTGATTATCTGGTAAACGGGAAAACAAGTGATACGAAATGTTATACCGTTCAAACCGATCCGGATCAAATTCTGGCCTCAGGCAGAAATATCAGGAATGATGATTTTGAAGATGTCTATGGGCAGGAAGGGGTAAAGCGGGTAGCTGAAATTGCAGCTGCAGGGTTTCATCACTTTATGATGGTGGGACCACCCGGAGCCGGAAAATCAATGATTGCCAGACGTATCCCATCCATTCTTCCTCCTCTTTCCATGAAGGAAAGTCTCGAAATATCTCAGATCTACAGTATCAAAGGTCTTTTATCAGAAGAAAATCCGTTAATCATAAGCAGACCGTTCTTAGCCCCGCACCATACAACTACTACAAAAGCAATGACAGGCGGCGGAAGCAATCGGGTACAACCCGGAATCATTTCCATGGCACACAGAGGCGTTCTCTTTTTAGACGAGGCTCCGCATTTTTCCAGAGAGGTTTTGGAAGTATTAAGACAACCGTTGGAAGATAAAAAAGTGGAGGTTTCAAGAATCGGCGGAAGCTTTATTTTCCCTGCAGATTTCATGCTGGTCTTAGCTTGCAATCCGTGTCCCTGCGGATATTTCCCGGACAGAAACAAATGCAGATGTACCGAATATGAAATTCAAAGGTATCGTGCCCATCTTTCCGGACCGATCCTGGACAGAATCGATTTATGTGTTTCCGCCAATAAGATTTCGATTGATGAACTGAAGGGTATGGGAAAGAAACCCGAAAGCAGTGCGAAAATACGTGAACGTATACAGGTTGCAAGAAAAATGCAGGAGCGAAGATTCGCGGGTACCGGATATACATTCAACTCCGAAATCGGTTCCGGCGTTATTCAGGAATACTGTAAGATGGATGCTCCTGCGCAGAAGTTATTGGAAAAGGCATATGAGAAACTTGCTCTTTCAGCAAGGGCATATCACAAGATTTTACGTGTTTCAAGAACGATTGCGGACTTGGATGAGAGCGAAAAAATTTGTGCCAATCATGTGGCGGAAGCGATAGGGTATCGGCTGACGGATAAGTGATGGGGTGCTATGACTCGCAGCGTGACTTCACGAACTCCGCCGAGGACTCAAGTTAGCACAGGTTCGCCTCGGCGGAGTCCTGCAAGCCACTTGCTCGAGGAAGTAATAATCAGATATTAAAAGGAGGAACAGAAATGTCTGAAACAAATAAAGAAAGGGAGAGGATAATTGCAAACGGATTATATGTCTTACCCAAGTTGGGATCAAAAAGACTTAGGAAACTCTATGAGAATATTGGATGTATTGAAAGTATTTTGCAGTATTCGAAGAATGATTTAATGGAATTATTAAGTGGATCGAAACCGGAGAGCCTTTTTCAAATTCTGGAGGAGTATCAACATAATCCGGATTCTGTTTTTAAGCGTATGGAAAAGTTTTGCAAAGAGCAGGAAGAGAAGGGGATTCGCTTCACTTTTATTGGAGAAGAGGAATATCCGAATAAATTAAAAAGAATATCGGATCCACCATTTGGAATTTATTATAAGGGTCATCTCCCGAAACAGGAAACACCGATGGTGTCAATTATCGGAGCCAGAGAATGTTCTGAATATGGAAGGAAATGCGCAAAGATGTTTGGAGAAACACTTGCGGAGTATGGGGTGGCGATAGTGAGTGGAATGGCAAGAGGTATTGACGGGATTTCACAACAAGCTGCACTGGATACAGGAGGAGAGTCCTTCGGCATACTTGGCTGCGGAGTGGATATTTGTTATCCGGAGGAAAATCGGGAATTGTATGATCAATTAATTCTTAAGGGTGGTATAATATCGGAATATCCGCCGGGTATGCCGGCAAAAAGCAATCATTTTCCTGCCAGAAACCGTATCATCAGTGGGATGTGCGATATTTTGCTGGTGGTGGAAGCAAGAAAAAAGAGCGGAACCTACATCACTGTTTGTCAGGCGCTGGAGCAGGGGCGGGAGATTTTTGCCGTTCCGGGAAGAATTACGGACGGACTGTCCGACGGATGTAACCGCCTGATTTCGGATGGTGCCGGAATGGCGGCAGATCCGATGATGGTCCTTGATGCACTTTGCGGAATAAACGGTGCAAGTTCACGGGGATCCGTAAAGGCGGAAGAAAAGGATTCAGCCATTTTGATAGATGTAGGAGACCACTGTATCCGGGATAATGTACTAAAAGGTCTGAATTCCGGAATCGGAGTCGGGAGCGCGCTTCTTCGCATTCTGGAGGGCACACCGATCAGCATGGAAGAGATTTTACTGCGTTTGGAAAAGCTCGGGATTGAAATATCCTATGCGGAATTAATGTGTGAGCTTACGGATTTATGCATTGACGGAAGGGCAGAGGGAATCGGAAACTACTATAGGAAAGTATAATTTTTGGGTTGAAATCTTCGGCAGCTTATATTAAACTATATAGGAGTTATTGAGTTTTTTTTAAAAATTAGGAGGATATATTATGATTTCTGCCGGTGATTTCAGAAACGGTATTACTGTTGAGATTGAAGGAAATGTATTTCAGATCGTTGAATTCCAGCATGTTAAACCCGGTAAGGGCGCTGCTTTCGTTCGTACGAAACTGAAAAATATCAAGAATGGCGGTGTTGTGGAGAAAACTTTCAGACCTACTGAGAAGTTCCCTCCTGCACGTATCGACAGAAAGGACATGCAGTATTTATATGCCGACGGTGACATGTTTAACTTCATGGATACCGAGAACTATGAGCAGATTGCACTGAATGCAGATGAAGTTGGTGATGCATTAAAGTTCGTAAAAGAGAATGAGATGGTTAAGGTTTGCTCCCACAACGGAAGCGTATTCGCAATCGAGCCTCCTCTCTTTGTAGAACTTGAAGTAACCGAGACCGAGCCCGGATTCAAGGGTGATACCGCAACAGGTGCTAACAAGCCTGCTACCGTAGAAACAGGTGCTACTGTAAACGTACCTTTATTTGTTGAGATTGGTGATAAGATTAAGATTGATACCAGAACTGGTGAGTATTTATCCAGAGTATAATCCGGTAACAATTTACTGAATCACAAAAGCTTTGTAAGGCAATGATAATTATTATCGTTGCCTTATTTTTATTCACGCCGGCATTTCAAATTTTTCGGGCGAGTTCATTCCGGACCGCCCAAACCACAAATCTATTTATTCTATTTTCAGAAAGGAAAATCACTATGAAAAATTACACATTTGAAGAGTTTCAAACAGTTTTAACAGAAAAAGTACAGGCAAAGCTTGATGAAAAAATTACGGTTCGCATTAATGATGTCACGAAAAATAACGGAGTTGTTTTGAAAGGTATGACGTTTTTCGGACAGGGAGAAGTGATTTCTCCGACGATTTATTTAGAACCGTATTACGAGGCATATAAGGAAGGGTGTGAGTGGAGCGAGATTGTGGGACGCATCGTGGACACCTTTCGTATCGGCACCAAGGACGAAATTTTTGATATTCAGTCCTTTATAAATTTCAAAGAAGCGAAGGAGCATATCGCATTTAAAGTAGTCAATTACGAGAAGAATAAAAAATTGCTGGAACAAATTCCTCATAAGAAATTCTTGGATCTTGCAGTAGTTTACTATTATCTGGTGAATCACAGCGAGCTTGATAATGCGACAATTCTGATCTACAACAATCATCTGGAAACCTGGGGCATCACTGCGGACGAACTGGATGAGATTGCAAGAGACAATACACCGCATCTTTTGAATGCGGATTTACGATCCATTACGGAGGTGTTATCCGAACTGCTTTCCAGGAAGAATATCGATACCGATTTTCTTGATGAAGAACTCTGCGAGGAAGAAGAAAACGGTGGTATGTATGTATTAAGCAACAAAACGAAAATTTTCGGAGCAGCGGTTATGTTGTATTCCGAGGTTTTAAAGAAATTTGCGGAGAAGAAGCAGACGGATTTATTTATTTTACCGAGTTCCGTTCATGAGGTTATTATCATTCCGAAAACGGAAGGGATGGAATGGAAAAAATTGCAGGAGATGGTGATTGAGGTAAATGCGACTCAGGTCGAGGATATCGAGATTCTTTCTGATTCCGTATACTGTTATTCAAGGGAAAAGGATGAATTAATTCCTGCGTGGGAGGTGGCATAAGCGTTACGGAGGCAGTGTTTCGAAAGTTGCGGGAAGCTCATAATTAAGGTATAATGACAAAGCATTATTACAGTAATTGTGAAGGAAAATATATATCTGTCATACCGGCATGCTCATTTTACAGAGTGTGCCGGAGCAGGGCAGAGAGTGTGACGAAACGAACGAAAGCGTATTTTCAGACTGTATACAGTTACACAGAGAGGTATTCCAAAATGAAAAAACTTTCCGTAAAAAATAATTCTAACGTAAAGATTATTCCCACAGCAAAGAAAATAATTACCCTTTCAGTATGTGCAGTTCTGGTATTTACCTGTGGATGCAGCAGATTCCGCGTAGAACCGTATTCTCCGTTTACAAGCGAAGAAGTTGTTGATCCTCACAGCGGCAGTTATAAATACCTGCAGTATAAGGATTTAACGCCCGAGGAAATTGTTGCAAAGCTGACTTTGGAGCAGAAGGCTGCGCAGATGGTTCAGCCGGCATGCTATAACATAAACGAGAAAAAGATGAAGGAACATGACTACGGAAGCATCCTTTCAAAGTCCAGCACCTTAACCTATAAGGAATGGCAGAATTACGTAGACGGATTCCAGAATCGTGCCGTTTCGTCCGAATCGGGCATTCCTTATCTCTATGGCCAGGATGATGTACACGGTGTCAATTATTGTTTAAATTCAGTGATTTTTCCGCATAATATCGGTCTCGGTGCCGCAAACGATCCGGAGCTGATGTATCAGGTCGGACTCATTACCGCAGATGAAGCGAAACTTTGTCATATGCTCTGGAACTTTGCACCCTGTGTGGCACAGTCCGGAGACCCGAGATGGGGCAGAACCTATGAAAGCTACGGAGCAGACCTTGAGACAATCAAGAGTCTCAGCACAGCTTATACGAAGGGATTAAAGGACGGCGGCGTGGTTGCATGCGCAAAGCATTTCTTCGGTGACGGAAACGTAGTATACGGTTCCGGCGAAGATTCCGACGTGGCTCGTCTGATTGACCGCGGCGATGCAGTCCTTACGGATGCTGAAATCGAAGAACTATTATCGGTATATCAGGCGCAGATTGATGCGGGAGTACAGACAATCATGATTTCGCATTCTTCCTTAAACGGCATCAAGATGCATGAAAACGCACAGTATATTCAGTATCTGAAAAATGAAATGGGCTTTGAAGGATTCATTGTAAGCGACTGGAATTCCGTTCAGAATACCTCTCCGGAAACCTATTATGATCAGGTGGTAACATCCGTCAATGCGGGAATCGATATGCTGATGGAAGTTGACCTTTTCGATGAGGCAATGTATGACATCATCAATGCCGTAAAGGCAGGCGACATCACAGAAGAGAGAATTGACGATGCCGTAACCAGAATTATACGTGTAAAGAAAGAGGCAGGAATTTTTGAGGATCCGTTCTTTGAGAATCTTGAGACCGTGCAGAGCGAAACGGGAAGTGCGGAATACCGTGCGGTTGCAAAGAAACTGGTTGAGGAAAGTCTTGTCCTTGTGAAAAATAAAGGCAATGTACTTCCGCTTGCAGAGGGCAGTAAAGTCTATATTACGGGACCTGCGATGGATAATGCGCAGGCACAGTGCGGCGGATGGACGATTGACTGGAATAAGAGTCCGGGCGAGGATATTGAAGGAGTGACTACCATTCTGGACGGATTTCTTCAGGTTGCGCCGGGGAAGAACATTACGGTTACGACCGATCCGGATGAAGCAGAGGATGCGGACGTGGTTTTACTTGTTGTCGGCGAAGAGGCTTATGCCGAGTGGAACGGCGATACGCCGGATCTGGATCTTTGCGGGGAACTGGGACTTCAGGGAAATGATAAGGCAATAAAGCAGGCGCAGGAATTAAAGAAGAAAAAGATTCCCGTCGTAACTTTAATCGTTGCCGGACGGAATGTATTAATCAGTGATTATGAGAAGGACTGGGATGCGGTAGTAATGTGTTATCTCCCCGGTTCCGAGGGAGACGGCGTGGCAGAAGTGGTATGCGGAAATGAAAATTTCAGCGGAAAACTGCCGAGTCCCTGGTATGGTTCGTTAGAGGAAATCGGTACGAAGGAATCCGAGTATCCGATGGGTTACGGTTTGACGTATTAGTATTATATAAGCCTGATTTTTCACGTATTTATAAAAATTATTGAATGCAGTTTTCGGGCCTTAAAAATGATTAACATAATCTCTTTACAAACATATTTGGATATGATAAAATTCAAAAGCATTGTAATAATTTTGTAACAATTTATTCTTTGCATGCACTCGTAGTCTAATGGATAGAACGATGGCCTCCGACGCCGTTAATGCAGGTTCGATTCCTGTCGAGTGCATTTTTTTACCAAAAAAACGGTATGCTGGTTCGTTTCTTAAGTAACATGAAAACGAAGTTTGTTATGTGTTTTGCAGTATTGAGGTTTTCGAAATGAGTAAGAAAAAGAGTAATAAAAACAATAGAAAAAGCAGTTCAAATGTACCTGAAAAGAGCGGATTTGCAGGATTCGTGGATCGATACTATTTTGCGGTAGCGGGACTGGTATTTGCGATAAGCGTTGCAATTACCTTCCTGGTTGTTTTCCGGATTGCAAACGTCAGGGAAAATAAGGAGAAAAAAGAGCAGGAAATCGCCAATATGGGTGAACTTTCTCCGGACGGAAGAGATTATGCGCTGGAAGTAAATGCACATCCGGAAGTAAATGAAGTCATGGAGGAATATCATAAGGCACTGGCGGATTATGATGAAGAGACCATCCGAAAATATCTGCTTTATGTAAACCAAAATGAGCTCGACAGTATTGAAGTAAAGAGTGATTATATCGACAGTTACGACAATATCACCTGCTATACGCAGAAAGCGGAAGCGGAGGGTGCATATTATGTATATGTTTCCTATGATCTGAAAATGAAAGGGTATGCGACAAAGCTGCCCGGAATCATCGGATTCTATTTCTGCTACGATGAGGAAGGCAATCCGAAAATCTGCCGTCAGAGTGATATTTCCGAAGACGTTATCACAGATTTCTATCTTGCATTTTCCAAGCAGGATGTACAGGACTTGTTTAATAAGACCGCTCTTGCATACAATGAAACGCTGGATTCCGACGAAGATTTAAAGACATACATGGAAGGCTTTGATGAACTGGTAAAGCAGGAGATGGTAAAGAAAATTGCCTTAAGGGCAGCAACGGAAACTCCTTCCGAACCCGTTTCGGAAACCGTGTCGGAAGAACCTTCCGAAGAGAACAAGTCTGATGTAGTAGAACCTACCACTGCCGTAAATGTCAGAGGTTCCGCTTCCGAGAAAGGTGAGTTAAAAGGTCAGGCATCTCCGGGAATGAGACTTACCCGCGTGGAAGAGATGATTAACGGATGGAGCCATGTAATCTTTAACGGAGCCGACGGATATATTAAAACGGAATTTCTTCAGGTTGTGGATGAAGGCGGGGAAGGCGGAAATACCGGAACCGGAGAAACCGGCGGCAATTATGTAACTGTAAAAGAGGGCATCAATATTCGTGCCGAGGCTTCCAAAGATTCCACAATCGTCGGTATGGCAGATCCCGGAACCAAGCTGGAACTGATTGAGAAAAAGGACGGCTGGTGCAAGATTAAATACAACGGACAGACGGCTTATGTGAAAGCGGAATATGTGGAATAAAAGAGTAAAATTGCGAAGCAATTGTGGTATAATAAAAGGGTTGTGATACAACCCTTTTTATTTTGCAATTTATCTGGGTATGCAATATGGAAGCGATCAGAATTAACAAATATATACGGGAGTGCGGACTTGCTTCGAGAAGGGAAGCGGACCGCATGATTGAGGAAGGCAGGGTTACCGTAAACGGTGTGATTGCGGATCCGGGTATGCCGGTTTCCGAAGGGGATGTGATTTGCGTTGACGGGAACGAAATCAAGCCGGTAGCGGATAAGCATGTGGTGGCATATTATAAGCCCAAGGGAGTTACCTGCACCAAAGAAGATGTGCATGCAGAATTGACGCTTGAACAGGTATTTTCCTATCCGGTACCTTTGACTTATGCGGGACGTCTGGATAAAGATTCCGAAGGATTACTGATCATGACAAATGACGGGGAACTCATTGACCGGCTGATGCGAAGCCGCTTTGGACATGAGAAGGAATATGAAGTGGTTTTGAAACATGAAGTAACGGATGATTTCCTGGTAAAATTCGCAGGAGGTGTGTATCTTCCGGAGCTTGAGACTGTTACCAAGAGATGCAAGATTAAGAGACTTGGAAATAATAAAGTGGATATTATCTTAACACAGGGGTTGAACCGTCAGATCAGACGGATGTGCAAGGCACTCGGAAATGAAGTGGTATCACTTAAGAGAATCAGGGTTGAGAATATTCTTTTGGGAGATCTGAATCCGGGAGAGATGAGAAGAGTTTCGCCGGAAGAAGAAACGGAACTTCGAAGAATTCTGCAATTGTAGTATTTATACTGTAGTTAAATGATTATAGTTACAGGCTCAATTCCGGACAGTTAAGGAGCAGATTATGTGGGAAGCAGAACAGAAAAGAATGAGAGAATTGCATAAGATTTTAAAGGAAGCGTCGAAGGCATATTATGCCAATGATGAAGAAATCATGAGCAATTTCGAATACGATAAACTTTATGATGAACTCATGGAACTCGAGGAAAAAACGGGCATTGTTTTGTCCGGAAGCCCGACCGTTGAAGTCGGATATGAAGCGGTTGATTTCCTGCCGAAGGAAAAACATGTATCCCCGATGCTTTCGCTTGCAAAAACAAAAAGCAGGGATGAACTGGCAGACTGGCTCGGAGATAAGGAAGGACTTCTTTCCTGGAAACTGGACGGTCTTACAATTGTTCTGACCTACGAAAACGGAGAACTTGCGAAAGCGGTTACAAGAGGAAACGGCGAGGTCGGAGAAATCATTACGCCGAATGCAAAGATGTTTTTAAATCTTCCGATCCGAATAAACTACAAAGGTAGTTTGATTCTTCGCGGAGAAGCAGTCATCGGATATGAGGATTTCAAAAAAATAAATGAAAGCATTTCGGATCCTGCCGAGCAGTATAAGAATCCGAGAAACCTCTGTTCCGGCTCCGTCAGACAGCTGAATAACGAGATTACAAAAAAGCGTAATGTCCGTTTCTTTGCATTTTCTTTGGTCAGTGCTGACGGTGTGGATTTCAATAATTCCAGGGAAGAGCAGATGAAATACCTGCAAAGTCTGGGCTTTGAAACTGTATATTATAAGCGTGTTACGAAACAGACAATACATAGTGCAATCGAGTGGTTTGAAAAAGAAATCGAAACCTATGATATACCGTCCGACGGACTGGTACTTACTTATGATGATATCGCATATGCCGTATCTTTAGGAAATACGGCGAAATCCCCGAGAGGTTCCATTGCATTTAAGTGGCAGGATGAAGTTGCGGTTACAACACTGAAATACATTGAATGGTCTCCTTCCAGAACGGGCTTAATTAATCCGGTTGCGGTATTTGAACCTGTGGAATTGGAGGGAACCACGGTATCCCGTGCATCCGTTCATAACGTCAGCGTAATGCGAAGCTTAAAACTGGGAATCGGGGATAAAATCACCGTATATAAAGCCAACATGATTATTCCGCAGATCGCGGAAAATTTGACATGTTCCGATTCGGTAGAAATACCGAAAAAATGTCCGGTATGCGGCCACGATACCGTAATTCAGGAACAGAATGAAGCGAAAACTTTAATGTGCTTAAATCCGGAATGCCCGGTAAAAAAGGTAAAAGCATTTACGCTTTTTGTAAGCAGGGACGCAATGAATTTTGACGGTCTTTCCGAAATGACAATTGAGAAATTCACGGAAAAAGGAATCATTAAGGAATATGCGGATTTCTATAAGCTCGCTGCATTTAAGGATGTTATCGTGAATATGGAGGGCTTCGGTGAAACCTCTTATCAAAACCTTTTGGACAGTGCAGAGAAAACCAGAAAGACAACTCTGGCAAAAGTCCTTTGCGGACTCGGAATCGCAGGTGTCGGTGTAGCAAATGCAAAACTGATTGCAAGACATTTTGATGACGATATGAACCTTCTTCGAAATGCAACCATGGAAGAAATCAGTGAAATCGAAGGTGTCGGAGAAGTTATCGGAAAGAGTGTTACGGAATACTTTGGGAATCCCGTGAAATGTGAAGAACTGAATCACCTTCTTGCTGAACTGGAGATTCAGAAAACCGAAAGAGGAGAGGATGAATCGGCTCTTGCCGGCAAAACCTTCGTAGTAACCGGAAGCTTAAATCATTTCAAAGACCGGTCTGCACTGAAGGAACGTATCGAAACCAAAGGAGGCAAGGTTTCCGGAAGCGTATCTTCCAAGACAGAGTGCCTGATTAACAATGACATTAATTCGACGAGCGGAAAGAATAAGACTGCGAAGGAACTTGGCATTCCGATTCTTTCCGAGGACGATTTCCTTTCTAAATATGGGGTCATGGCGGATTTCTAAACGTATATGCTCACATCAATCATCACCACCACCCAAGCATTTTTTGATTTTATGGTTTGAAATTAGTCATTAAACAGCGGACGATTCGCATGTTTGTATCCGCAGGTACTTGATGAGCGTCGGTTCTTAATGAGCAAGACGTCAGTCAAAGCGAATTTAGAACCGCTACGTGAATCATGTAGCGAGAGCGTGCATGCGGGACGAATATGCGAATCGGAAGCGTACGTTAAAACTACACTTTAAAAATACAAGAAAAAATGCTATAATATACTATCTGTGTAAAAATAAAACTAACGGAGACGCAACATGCCAATTCGTATACAAAACGATCTCCCTGCGAAGGAGATTCTGGAAAATGAAAACATATTCGTAATGGACGAGGACCGCGCAATCCATCAGGATATCCGTCCTCTGAAAGTCATTATTTTAAATGTAATGCCCTTAAAGGAGGAGACGGAACTTCAGTTACTCAGACTGCTTTCGAACTCCCCGCTGCAAACGGACGTTACATTTCTAACCATGAGAAGTCATGTGTCCTTAAATACATCGGCAAGTCACTTGAATAAATTTTACAGTTATTTCGATGAAATAAAGGATCAAAAATTCGACGGTCTGATTATCACCGGTGCACCGGTAGAACAGATTGAGTATGAAGAAGTGGATTATTGGGAAGAACTTTGCTCCATCATGGAATGGTCGAAGATCAATGTAACCTCCACGCTTCATATTTGCTGGGGCGCACAGGCAGGGCTTTATTATCATTTCGGACTGCAGAAGAAGATGCTTCCGAAAAAGTTATCCGGTATCTATCTGCATCGTGTAATGAAAAGAAAAGAGCCGCTTGTACGTGGCTTTGATGATGAATTCTATGCGCCGCACAGCCGTTATACGGAAGTGCCCGCAGAGGATATTCATAACTGCAACGCTCTGAAAGTGGTGGCAGAGTCGGATGAAGCAGGGGTTTTCCTTTGTCTGACTGAAGACGGCAGACAGATTTTTGTCATGGGACATCCGGAGTATGACAGATACACTTTAGATTCCGAATATAAGCGTGATACATTAAAGGGAATTAATCCGGAGATTCCGATAAATTATTATCCGGAGAACAATCCGGAGAATAAGCCGCTGATGCTTTGGAGATCACACAGTATGCTTATTTATTCCAACTGGCTTAACTACTATGTATACCAGGTAACTCCTTACGAATTATAGAGGTATTGTATGGAACATTTTTTGGCAAAATTGGAAAAGAAATTCGGCAAGTACGCAATTCGTAACCTGCCTTTATATCTGGTCATTTGCTATGGCTTCGGCTATTTGATGAATATCTTCAAGCCGGAATGGATTTATGTGGTGAACTTAAATCCGTACGCCATTCTGCACGGACAGGTCTGGAGACTCGTGACCTGGATCCTCGTACCGGAGCAGACCAGCATCTTTTTCGTAATAATCGTTCTGTATTTCTATTATTCCCTCGGGCGGACGCTGGAGAAAAACTGGGGCAGCTTTTTATTTAACGTCTATTTCTTCTCCGGATTCATTTTGACAATCTTAGGTGCTTTCGGACTGTATTTGTATTTCAATACGCTCGGCGCATCCTGGATTCAGCAAAATGAGAGCCTCTTTGCATACATGGTTCAGGGAAATGCGAATATCTATGCGGGAGAACAATGGCCGACACTTCTTGGCGGAAACTACGCCTGGTCCTATATCGCCACGTTTTTCTCCACGTATTATATCAATTTATCAATTTTCCTTGCCTTTGCAATTATGTTCCCGGAGATGAAGATTTATATTTTCTTCATCATTCCGATCAAGGTAAAAATCATGGGAATCATCTATGTCGTGATTCTTGCAATCAATATTGCGCTTGCATTCGTTCAGGGTGGCGTAAGCTACGGACTTCTGAATCTTGTATCAATCGGGGCATCGCTTCTTAACACGCTCTTATTTTTCATCTACACGAAGCGGGGCAGATATAAATCTCCGAAGGAAATTAAGAGGCAGCATGATTACAAGGTAAAAATCAAAGCCGCAGCGAAACAGACGCACCATAAGTGTGCTATTTGCGGACAGACGGAGGAATCAAATCCGAATCTGACCTTTCGTTACTGCTCCAAATGTAAGGGAAATTACGAGTATTGTAACGAGCATTTGTTTACACATAAGCATGTGGAATAGTGAGTGAAGCAGAAGAATAAACCTATATTTGCAGCAATATAACAGTATACACAGAGTAACAATTTGGAATAAGAGTAGTAAAACATGAATCAGGAAGAATTATTCAGCGAACAGCTTGCAGAATTAAGGGAACTTGCGAAGAATCAAAACGGCACGGTTTCCGTTTCAGACGTCAAAGAAGCATTCAGTGAAATGGAACTCGATGATGCCCAGATTAAGCTGATTCTGGATTATTTAAAAGAAAATACAAGAATTAAAGTCGGGAATGAAGACGGCGAAGAAACGGAATTATCCGGCGAGGATGCAGGATATATTAAGCTTTATTTGGAAGAATTAAAGGCTTTGCCGGAGGTAAATGACGGAAAGAAACGTGTTCTTTTCATGGGAGCGATGAACGGTGAAAAGACAGCGAAGGAAGAACTGATGACCGCACTTCTTCCGCAGGTTGTGGATATTGCAAGACTTTATGCAGGGCAGGGTGTTCCTTTGGAAGATTTAATCGGAGAAGGAAACGTGGCGCTTACCATGTCCATGGATGTTATCGAACAGGAAGAAACTCCGGAAGAAGCAGAAGAGATGGTTGCAGGCATGATTATGCGTGCCATGGAAGAACTTGTAAATGAAGATTTGCTTTCCCAGGATGCGTTTGAGGAATGGGCGGAGCGTGCAAATGAAGTTTTGGATAAAGCAAAGGAACTTTCGGAAGAACTCCTTCGGAAGGTAACGATTGAAGAACTTTGTAACGAAGCCGGTTTCGAGAAGGACTTCGTAATGGATGTCTTAGAGATAACCGGAGGCGGAATCGAGTATCTGGAAATCCCGGGAGACAATCAGGAGAATGCCGCCAATCCGAAAAAAACGGATAATAATTAACAGAAAAACAGAAGTATAACCCGAGAGGAAAAAAGATTGTCAGATACCATTGACCGTTCATTTAAATATACAATGCAGGATACCACCCGGATTTATGTCGGCGGGCGAATGACCTATCAGGAAATGATTGAATGGGATGATGTCCCTTTTAAAATTAAAGCAATCGTAAACAAGGAATTTGTTCCGAATGCCGGCACAACCGAGATTACTTTTGCGGAGCATTTCAAAAAGCTTGATAAGGATTCCTTTCTGTTTCAGGTTTGCAGAACGCTGAAGACAAAAATTAAAGTGCATGTGCCGGTGCAGAAGAAGGGGAAGGACAGCATTTCATACAAAAGCAGTATCTGTACGATTGAGGAATACCTGGACTTAATCAATGATCCGAATTCCGTACTAACCGCAGAAGACGGAATGGTGACCGAACCGGTCACCGAGGAAATTTCCTTTTCGAAACTCGCGGTAATGTTTTATTCCGCTTAGAGGATTATAAAAGGCACAAAGAGTACCTGAATAAGCTCATGAAAAGTACTGAATTTGCTAATGATTCAGCCTTTGTCAAATAGCATAATAATTGCGTATTCTTTCTGTCGAAAATGACGAAAACACAAAACCATAGCGGAAATAAAGGCGATTTTATGATAAAATAAATTGATTATGGTGATGTAAAAAAGGGGATTTTACATCAGAAAAAAACTATAATAATTGTGCCTGAAATTCGTTTTCACACAAGAGGAGTTACATGGGGACAACCGATAATAACGGCAACAGAATGGCATCAAACCCTCCGACGGAGAGTTTGGGAAAACATGTAGATAAGAAACAGAACAAAAACAGCTATACAGCGTTTCGTTATCTTTTGATTGTAGAGAATGTGCTGATTGCACTTGCGTTCAGTCTTTTTATTGTGGTTTATTTCAATATAACCTATATCGGACATTTAACTGTCTGGATTGCCCTGATGTTTATCTTCGGCGGCGCACTCTTAGCCGGCGGCGCAGCGATTTTTTACAGAATCGTGAAATTCTTAAGTCAGAAAGATCTTCCCGTTTATCATAATTTTTTAGGCGATGAAAATGTAGACCCGGAAACCGGTCTTTACTATTATGACGTCTTTACCAACGAGGTAACGGACGCCATGTCTATTTCGCTGATTAACTGTTATCTTGCATCCTTCCAGCTGGAAGGATTCGAACATCTGCGTCACTTTGTAGGTTTGCAGAAAGCTGCCGAAACCATGACGGAGATTGGTGAAGTATTCCGTAAAAACGGTGCCGAGATGATGGGGCACAGGGTAATTTGCGGAACCAAGTCTTCGCATGAATTCGTTCTTTTCATTTCCGAATGTGATGATGTCAAAGAAGTCAGAACTTTCTTAAACAAGATCATGAACGAAATCAATGCGATTCTTTTAATGCTTCCTACGGCGGAATCGTTCACCGCATACTGCGGTTTTGCCTGCTATAATACGCATGCGGACAATTATGATGACCTGATTAAATACGCCGGCTTTGCGGTAACCGAGGCGGGCATGTTCCATAAAGTGGAGCCTCATATTTTCTCTCTTGAAACCTATAAGCGTCAGGAGAACGAGTATCTGAAGGACGATAAATTACGTAAGATCTTAGACAACAACGAACTTCAGTATAATTTCCAGCCGATTGTCGATGCCAAAACCGGTAAAATCTATGCATACGAGGCACTCATGCGTACCGGAAAAGAAGTCGGACTTGCACCGACCGATGTGCTCGAGCTTGCAGCTCGCCAGGACCGTCTGTACGAAGTGGAGCATTATACCTTCTACAACGTAATCAAAATCATGAACGAGCATGCGGATTCCTTTGAAGACAGAAAATTATTCTTAAACAGTATTCCGACCGTTATCATCAAAGAGGGTGAATTTGAAGAACTGATGGATAAATATCAGGACGTCATGAAGCACCTTGTTATTGAGATTACCGAGAACGGAATGCAGTCCGAAGAATCCTGCGAGATCGTTCATAAGTACATGGAAAAATCAGGATGCGAACTTGCACTTGACGATTACGGTACGGGTTATTCCAATGCAACCACGCTTCTTAACAATTCACCGCATTATCTGAAACTGGATCACTCCATTATCATGGGTATTGATACGGACTCCAAGAAGCAGAGTCTTGTATCAAACTATATTGATTTTGCAAGCAAACACGACATGAAGATTCTTGCGGAAGGTGTGGAAACCTTCGAAGAGTTGTTTACGGTTATCAAGCTCGGATGCGATTTGATTCAGGGCTTCTATACGGGACGTCCGAATTCCGAAATCGTCGATGCCATTGATAAGCAGATAGAAGAGCAGATTCTGGATGTAAATATTAAAGTTTCGAAAATGTCGGAAAAGAAGAAGACATATACCGCAACAAATTATGATAATATTTCCATTCTTGGAATTGCACTGGATAAATACAATGAAATCCTTGTAAAAGAACCGGTTGTCCGGATTGTCGGAGTAAAGACGAAGGACGATATCGCAATGGAAATCCGTGTTGCGGATAATATTAAGACCAGTATTTCCATCCGTGATGTAAAGATGCGCGGAAAGAACGGACCTGTTCTTTCCATCGGAGAGAACTCCCAGGTTATCTTAACCTTAGAAGGCGATAACGAGTTCTTCTTTGAAGGAATTAAAGTTCCGAAGACTTCGAAACTGATTGTTCGAGGAAGCGGTAACCTGACAATTCATGTAGAGCATAATAACGGTATCGGTATCGGTATGGCACAAAATGACAATAATGAGCCTTACGGAAACATGATCTTTGAACAGGACGGTATCATCCGTGTAGAAAGTAACTCCGATACGGCAATCGGAATCGGCGGTGTGTTCGGTGACGAAGACAGTGAAATCCGTCTCGGAAGCGGTACCTTCGAAATTCTTGCGAGTGGTTCGAAGAGCGTCGGAATCGGTTCCATGGAAGGCTATACCAGACTTACCCTGGAGAGATGCAAAATCAGAATTTATGCATCCGGTGCGGATACGGTCGGAATCGGTACCTTCGGCGGATGGATTGATTTCTCCTCCGTTGCGGATATTGAACTGGAAGTATCCGGAAGCAATGCAACCGGTATCGGATGTCTTTACGACAGGGAAGGTTCCCTTGCATTTAACGAAGGTGTTGTATCCGTTACCAATCACTGTATGGACGGTATGGGAATCGGTTCCAAGAACGGTAACCTGGACATTCAGCTCTTCGGCGAAGAGATTTTTGTATATACGGAAGGTTCCGAGGCGGGCGGTATCGGAAACTACCGCGGTGCCGGAAACGTATCCATCCGAAACGGTGCCATCATCAAGGTCAGCCTGATGGCCGCAATGCCGATTGCACTCGGCGGCCTGAAGGGCCGTCTGGAAATCACGGGTGGAAATATCATGGCAGATATGGAAGGCTGCCCGCAGCCGGTTAACTCTTATAATACACCGGTATATCCGAAGGTTATTAAAGATGCGGACCTGTATTGCAAGAAGATTGAGACCGAGGAAGGAACATACCAGTATGTTGCGAATTCTTCCACGAGATTTGAAGATTTGCATATTTATCTGCCGAAGTTCTGCAGAGAGATGGATATACAGTTGTAGGGATGCGTTCCCGTATGTGACCATTAAAGGAAATACTTCGGTATTTCCTTTCTGTTTTTAAGGGATTGCTTCGTGATTGCAGGATTTATTCGGCGGTCTCGTAGAGGGTCGCAACATATACACATATAAAAGCCAATAGTTATGCGTTGCTCCCGTTCTATAGAGCCCGCCTCATAAACCTGCAAATCACTCGCTATGTAGAATTATGAAATAATAAAATAGTATCAGGAAAGGAAATAGAGTATATGACTAAGGTAAAAGGAATAATTCCGGAAACGTATGAGGTGGTGGAGGACAGATTCAGTACGGATCTGAATTCTGCGTTCATGCTTTTAAAACATAAGAAAACAGGCGCAAGGGTTGCACTGATTTCCAATGACGATGACAATAAGGTTTTCTATATCGGCTTTCGTACCCCGGTGGAAAACAGCACCGGTGTGCCACATATCTTAGAGCACTCCGTACTTTGCGGTTCGGAGAATTTTCCGATTAAGGATCCGTTTGTGGAGCTTGCAAAAGGATCTTTAAATACATTCTTAAATGCAATGACATTTCCCGATAAAACCGTATATCCGGTTGCAAGTTGCAATGACAAGGATTTCCGGAATCTGATGCATGTTTATCTGGATGCGGTTTT
>CADANR010000005.1:0-38968 GCA_902789265.1 uncultured Lachnospiraceae bacterium
CTCCTGATCGGCAAGTTCTTTCTCGATTCTCTTCAGTTCATGCTGATTCCATATTTTTCTTGTTTGGCGAAGAATGAAAAAAACAGCAATTCCGAGAAGACATGCACATCCGATTGCAATCAGGCGATAGTTCGGAACAAGACGATAATTTTCCCCGCAGCTTAGTCCCGAAACCGGCAAAGACTCGGGAGCATCGGACAAACCGTAATCATGCTCCGTCCAGTCCGCGTTGCATTTTAGAAAATACCCGTAATAGCCATCCGAATAACCGGTATCGTCAAAGGTCACGTCAATATTGTACCAGTAATCCCCGAGTTTTACGCGGTTCCACACATGATTGAATCCAAAATCACAGGTTACCGGAATTCCGAGTTCCTGCATGATTAAATAAAAACTGTAGGCATATCCGTTACAGGCGGATTCCCTTCCGTAAAGGCAACTGAAGGCTCCGCCCTTGATATAATTATATTTATTTAAGCGAATCAGATAATCATGCGTTGCCTTGACCTTCGCATAATCACTGTCCAGTTTGTCAATATGCCCTGCGATCTGCTTTACGCGGATTCTTGTAAGCATGGACGCAAAAAAAGACGGCTTGGAGATTTTTACCTTCACCTTATAGAATGCCCCGTCCGGAACATATCTGTAGGTATAATGATGAATCTCCGCACCCATATACATATCCCGGTTAAAGGTTTCGGGAAACACGTTGTTGATGGTATCCTCACTCGGAATCACGGTGCTTTTGAATATAAGCGTCCTCTTTCCGTCAAGTGCGGCATCCACTATAACATCAAGAATCCCCTGATCCGAGGTTACAGGTGATGAAAGAATGCGGATATGAAAAACAATATGAAAAATAATCAAACCGACAATAAGGATCGGAATGATAAGAAAAATCACATCATATTTGCGTTTCATCAGATTTCTGCCCTGAAATTCATCTTCCATAAATTAATCGTATAAATCAATCGTCAATCAATTCTCAACTTTTCCTTGACAAGAACACTCTTTTCTTACTATAATAATCAACGCGGGTCAAATAAACCCGTAATAAATAATCGGGGTGTGGCTCAGTTTGGCTAGAGCGCTGCCTTAGGGAGGCAGAGGTCGCAAGTTCGAATCTTGTCACTCCGATTTTTTTTATCATTTTTCTCAATATTCTGCATAATTTGTAAAAAAACCAAGGATTTAGCGCCTTGGTTTTTTTGATTAAATCATCTTATCTGCAATCTTCTTACGAGATCGTAATCTTTAAATCCCCGCCGACCGAACCGGATAAAAGTTCTCCCATCGTGCGATTACTCATCTGCTTCATGGCCCAGGCCTGATCGATGAAGACCTCCCCGCCACGGAGCGGATCCGAAACTTCCGGGAAAGCTCCTTTCATATGGTTATAAACCGCCATATCGAAAGTTGTGGAGATTTCACCTTCTTTGGTACTGAACGCAATATAGAAAATTCCGTCCTTGCCGTAAATATAAATCCATTCTGCTTCCAGATCCGGGAATTCCGCCTCAAACTTCGTTAAATAATATAACTTGGAAAGCTCCATATAACGGTCATCCAGATTGGCATCGAATATTGCGATTTTTTCGCGAAGCTGACGTTTCCTTCTGACAACGCGGTATAAGTATTTCCCCTTAAGGTCATCCGCAACATCGTAGATTCCGCGTCCCAGGAACATGTCCGCAACCTTCTTTGCTTCTGCTTCCTTGCGCTTGTAATATATCATGATCTTTTTGTTCATATCATGATATAAAAGACCGTAGTCAAAAGTCACACGGGCATTACAATGCGGGCAGGTGTAATCAAAAAGCGAAAGGTTTTTTAATTTCCCGGTCAGCTCCGGATCCTGCACGGAATTGATACTGCTGTAGACATTAAACTTTCCCGCCCCCTGACACTTCGGACAGGTAACGTTTTTTTCAATAACTTTTTCCATAGTCACTCCTCAGAGTTAATGTTTCTTTTTTTTGAATTTCTTTGTCACTTTGAATATTTTCAAAAGACCGAATACTGCAATTCCGCCCCATGCAAAAGCAAGAGAATATTTCAGTGCTTTTCCGGGAATGGATTTCTTAATACTCTTCGGTGCAACCAGCTGGAAACAGGTGATTAATGCAAGAATCGGTATTACCGGTAATTTCTTCTTATGTTTGCACTTGCAACCACCTTTTGAACATTTACACTTCTTCATCTTAAATACCCCCTGTCTTTATAGTTTTTTGTAACCCTGTTTTACTTAAATTATCCTTAAAAATATTTTCTTTAGCTGTTTATTCTCAGTATTTATGCCTCATCCAGACCGAAAATGTCATGAATTGCATTTGCGGCTCTGTCAGCGTCTTTTACGTCAATTAAAACGGTAACGCGGATTTCGGAAGTGGAAATCATCTTAATGTTGATGTGCTCGTTGTAGAGGCATTCGAACATCTTTGCAGCAACACCGGGGTTGCTCATCATTCCGGCACCTACGATGGATACCTTGCAGACATTCTTCTCGATTTCAACATGCTCATAGTTAAGACGGGATTTGTTATCCTCCAAAACCTTCAGTGCATCATCACCGAAATTTCCGTCAACGGTAAAGGAAATATCCTTGGTATCGCCGCGTCCTACGGACTGCAGAATCATATCCACGTTTACGTTTGCCTTTGCCAATGCATCGAATACGCGGAATGCAATACCCGGCTTATCTTCCAGTCCCACAAGGGAAATTCTCTCTGCGCTCTTATCTACGGCTACGCCGCTAACCAACATTTTCTCCACTTTAACATCCTCCTTAACAACGGTTCCTTCCTCATTGGTAAGGGAAGAACGAACCACTAATTCAACACCGTATTTCTTAGCCATTTCAACCGAACGGTTATGTAATACTCCCGCACCTAAGGTTGCCAAATCAAGCATTTCATCATAGGTAATTTCGGAAAGTTTTCTCGCTCTGGTAACAATTCTCGGATCTGCGGTATAAACGCCGTCCACATCCGTATAAATCTCGCATTTGTCCGCATGAAGCGCTGCAGCAAGTGCAACAGCCGTTGTATCGGAACCGCCGCGTCCGAGCGTGGTATAATCATCATATTTGTTCACGCCCTGGAAACCGGTAATTACAACGATTCTCTTGGAATCCAGTTCATGTCTGATACGCTCGGTATCAATTCTTTTCAGTCTTGCATTTCCGTATGCAGAAGTGGTATGCATCTGGACCTGAAATGCATTTAAGGATACCGACGGAACGCCGAGTACATCCATTGCCATGCACATTAAAGCAACGGAAGTCTGCTCTCCGGTGGTCATTAACATATCCAGCTCTCTTCTGGACGGGTTGGGGTTGATGTCCCTTGCCATGGCAATCAGTTCGTCCGTCATTTTTCCCATTGCGGATAAAACGACTACCACTTCATTTCCGTTTTTGTAATCTTCGATGACCCTTCTTGCCACATTGTAGATTCTCTCTTTGTTGGCAACGCTGGTCCCTCCGAATTTCTTTACAACTAACATTTTTTCCTCCTAAAACTCTATATTTCCCCCGTCATTATATTCACTGACAATTTACAGCCTTCCGTAAATCCTTACTTAATACGGATAAACTTCACTGCATCCTTAAGGCTTTCGTATTTCTTAAGGAATTCTCCCTCGGTCATTCTGCCGGTTACCAACGCAAACTCTCCGGTAATTCCGTCTTTACCGATTACCTTCGCATCTGCGAAAAGCTCGTTATAATTGCTGTTTTCCGGATTTCCGTTTATTCTGACAAAATAGCCGAATTCCAATTCATTCTTGTCACTTAAATCCACCTTTTCATCAGACCATTTAACGGCGGATGCTTTGCCGATGGTCTTTGCTTCTTCCACGACATCGGAAACCACGGCACTTGCGGTCGGAAGTTTTCCTGCGCCTCTTCCGTAAAACATAACCTGATCCACCATGTTGCCGTGTACTAAAATGCCGTTAAACACGTCATTCACGGCATATAAAGGATTCTCGGGAGATAACATAAACGGTGCAACGAGTGCGTACTTCTTCCCTCCGATTTCCTTACACATTCCGAGAAGCTTAATGTTCATTCCAAGCTCTGCGGCATAGGCGAAATCCCTGCTGTCAATGGCGGAAATTCCCTCGGTATAGATATCTTCGTAATTTACTGTCTTCTGATAGTTTAAGGATGCAAGAATTGCAATCTTGCGGCATGCATCGTATCCTTCCACATCCGCTTCGGGATTGCGCTCTGCATATCCTTTTTCCTGTGCTTCCTTTAAGACATCCGCATAATCCGAACCTTCTTTGTCCATCTTGGTAAGCATATAGTTTGTGGTACCGTTTAAGATACCCGTGATTTCATCGATTTTTTCAGCGGTCAGGCAGTCAAGTAAAGGTCTTAAAATCGGAATACCGCCACCTACGCTTGCTTCAAACAAATACTTGCAGTTATGCTCTTTTGCAATCCGTAAAAGTTCGGGGCCGTGTGCCGCAACCAGTTCCTTATTGGAAGTACATACACTCTTTCCGGCTTCTAACAGGCTTTTTGTAAACTCGTATGCAGGCTTTAAGCCACCCATGGTTTCGCATACAATCTTTACTTCTTTATCTTCCAAAATACGGTTGAAGTCATTCGTGATCAGATCCTCGTGAGCATCTCCCGGAAATGTACGGATATCCAGGATATACTTGACTTCAATCTCCTCGCCGACACGGGAAGCGATTGCATCCTTATTCTCAAAAAGAACATCCACAACTCCGCCGCCGACGGTGCCGTATCCCAAAACTGCTGCTTTCATGAAACTACTCTCCTTAACGCTGCGATTCACTGTAATCGCTTTATTTCCATATTATTCTTTATCTGAATCTTATCTCTTCAATTTTATACCAATTATTATAATCGGCTTTCTCCCGCATTCTGTGTTGCATCTTCCACAACAGACATTCTGCGCATCTGCTCAAGGAATGTTCTGATTCGGTTCATATAATTCGCCTCATCAAACTCCTCTTTCGCATACTCTTCTTCCAGAATTCCTTTCATGGTAAAAAATACCGTCATATCAAAGATGTCCTTGTCCACATAAGATGCAAAGCACTCCCGGTTCACGGAATCGTATGCGGCCTGAATTTTATCATTATAAAGAGTGATATAATCGCCGACCGCCTCTAAAGCCTCAGGGCTGTTTTCTTTGCCGAGTGCGGATAAAAAGAGAGGCACATACGGATAGGATTTGCGCACAAGCATCTTCACCTCTTCAATGCCGTAGGTCGTATCGAAGAAGTCCGTGGAATCCGCGTTAAAGCTTGCGGACAGTTCCATATTCATATACTTGATTGCGTAGTCTACCACGAACGTGTAAAGACCGATCTTATTATCGAAATAGTGGAACCACAGGCCCTTGCTGACGCCCGCTTCCTTTACCATTTCGTCCGTTGATGCTCTTTGATATCCGTTTATAGCAAAAACCTTCATCGCACCGTTAATCATGCGATCCTGTTTTTCTTTTTTCAGATCAAAAAATTTCTCGTTCATCTGTCATTTTCCTTCTGTATTGACTTTTTCGGTCACACTAGATAATAGCACAAATTCCCCGTATAGCGCAATTCTTTTTGTCCTTGTTTTTGAATTTTTTATGAAAAATTATTTTCCTGCTTTTTTCCCTTCCATTTACGCTCTTTTTGGAGTAAAATGGTATGCGTATGGTTTAGCCATAGACTATAAAAGAATCAGAAATGAATTGTTGGAGGCTGGATATGAAAAGTACAACGAAATTAATCCTGGCAGGTCTCGGTACCGCCGCAGTTTGTGCAGGTGTTTACTATGTAGTAAAGAACAAAGACAAATTTTTAAAGAGTGAAGAAATTATCAATCCCGACGGAACCACTGATAAAAGAACCTATGTAGTTCTTGATGTAGACGGAGCCAAGAAGAAAGCTACCGATACGATCCAGAAGGGCAAAGAAAAGGCTCAGGACACCTGGAAAAAGGTTGAGACCGGTGCAAAGGATACCTGGGGAAAGGTAACCGGCAAGGGCAAAGAAGAAATGGAAGTTGATGTGGAAAACATCGTGGATTCCGATGAAATCTTAGAAGCTGCCGATGAAGCAAGTGAAGCTGTTGCAGATGCAGTTGACGAAGCACTCGACAAAGCAAAAGAAACTGCCGGAAAAGCAAAAGAAGCTGTACAGGATGCAATTGAAAATGCAGCTCCCGCAGAAGCATAAATCTTTACTATACGAAACTGACTGCTGTCCCACCGCATTGCGGTGGGATTTCTTTTTCCTACTCCGTTCTTTTCAATAAGGTAACGTTGTGATATAATATAGTGTCGTTTTGTGGCTTAAGACAACTTCTTTTTCCCGGAATCCGTCTTCAAGATACACCGGCACCTGAATCAAAGAAAAAATATAATATATAAAAGCATGAGGAATACAACATGGATGAGAAGAATTTAAACAACGCTCCCGCAGAGGGAGAAGAAGAAAAGAAAGAAGTCGTATCAAGAAACTTCATTGAAGTGGAAATCGACAGGGACTTAGCGGAAGGTGTTTATGATACCGTACATACCCGCTTCCCGCCGGAACCGAACGGCTATCTGCATATCGGTCATGCGAAGAGCATTCTTTTAAACTACGGTCTTGCACAGAAATACGGCGGCAAGTTTAACATGCGTTTTGATGATACGAATCCGACCAAGGAAAAAGTGGAATTCGTCAATTCCCAGCTTGAAGACATCAAATGGCTCGGCGCAGACTGGGAAGACAGATTATTCTTCGCTTCCGACTATTTTCCTCAAATGTATGAAGCTGCAGTCAAGCTGATCAAAAAAGGAAAAGCATATGTTTCGGATCTTACCGCGGATGAAATCCGTGAATACCGCGGAACTTTAACGGAAGCCGGCAAGGAAGATCCGTATTCAAAGAGAAGCATTGAAGAAAACCTTGCTTTATTCGAAGAAATGAAATCCGGCGTGATTGAAGACGGCGCAAGAGTCCTTCGTGCACGTATCGATATGGCATCTCCGAATATGAACATGCGTGATCCGGTTATCTACCGCGTGGCTCATATGACTCATCACAGAACCGGCGATACCTGGTGCATTTATCCGATGTATGATTTTGCACATCCGATTGAGGATGCCATCGAAGGCATTACACATTCCATCTGCACCCTGGAATTCGAAGATCACAGACCGCTTTACGACTGGGTTGTAAGAGAACTTGAATATCCTCATCCGCCCAGACAGATTGAGTTTGCAAAATTATATTTAAACAATGTAGTTACAGGAAAGCGTTATATTAAGAAGCTCGTGGAAGACGGTATTGCCGACGGCTGGGATGATCCCCGTTTGGTATCCGTATCCGCTCTCCGCCGCCGCGGCTATACACCCGAATCCATTAAAATGTTCGTGGAACTCTGCGGTGTTTCCAAAGCACAGTCCGTAGCGGATATGGGAATGCTTGAATACTGCATCCGTGAAGATCTCAAATTAAAACGTCCGCGTATGATGGCAATTCTGGATCCGATCAAGCTCGTTATCGACAACTATCCGGAAGGACAGACAGAAATGCTCACTGCTGCCAACAACCTTGAAAACGAAGCACTCGGTGAACGTGAGATTCCGTTCGGACGCGAGTTATACATTGAACGCGATGATTTTATGGAAGAGCCTGTAAAGAAATATTTCCGCCTCTTCCCCGGCAATGAAGTCCGCTTAATGAATGCATATTTCGTAACCTGCACCGGCTGTGAAAAAGACGAAAACGGAAATGTAACCGTTGTTCACTGCACCTACGATCCCGAAACCAAATCCGGTTCCGGTTTCAATGCAAGAAAAGTAAAAGGAACCATCCACTGGGTATATGCTCCGACCGCAAAGCAGGTGGAGGTAAGACTTTTCGAGAATATCATCGACGAAGAAAAAGGTGTTTACGATAAAGAGACCGGTGAAATCAATTTAAACCCGAACTCCAAGAAAGTCATTCAGGCTTATGCAGAGCCTGCTCTTGCCGAAGCCAAAGCATATGAAAGTTTCCAGTTCGTACGTAACGGATTCTTCTGTGTGGATTACAAGGATTCCAAAGAAGGCGCGCCGGTATTCAACCGGATTGTAAGCCTTAAGAGTTCCTTTGTATTGCCTAAAAACTGATTGATTTGTACAAATACAAAAAGCGGTCAGCTCCTGCGGAGCTGACCGTTTTTTTAATTCATTTTCTCAGTTTATTCTGTCCCGGTTTGTTCCTCAATGCCCGGAAATCCGTATGCCTTAATCGGGAAATTATCGAATGCCACTGCACTCAAGAACTCATCCTCTTTGAAAGATGCAATCTCTTCAGCCCAGTCATGCCACTCGCCGTCCTCGTAGGAAACAAAGCTCTCACCTTCATTGACAATCCCGTAATTATATTTGCTTAAATCAAGACACTCTTCCTTGTGAAACATTCTGTATTGTGTAACACCGTTCGGTCCGATTGCGGTAGTATTTACAAGCGCAAACTTCTCGCCTTCGTCCGTCATAACGCTCTCCTTTACCACAATCGAAAGCTTCTCTCCTTCGTTGAAATGAGGTTGTTCTTTGAGCAAAATCCGGTGATATCCGGCATATGTAAATGTTTCGCAGGCGGATGCCACCTTCTCTCCGTCCATCGGATTCTGAAAACCGTCTTTTAACCGATACACATCCACGGTAACTTCCGCATTGAGATCACCCGTCAGAGCAGATACGGAGTATAAATCCATATCTCCTTCGGAATCAAAAATATTCGCCGTATACACAGGCATGTTAAACAGAGTGGAATTATACATTTCCGCAGGCATGAAATCATTTTCGAAAACGTACTGATACGGGGGAGCCACAATGGTTTGATCATCTTCTCCTTCTCCGTCTGTCGCATACAATTCCGCCACAGTCAGAAATTCAAAGGACTGCGGGAAGCTGATATTCTGATCATAGTAGGAAAGATAGAAATAACCGTCCATTCCCCAGTCCGTACCCCAGCTGTTTCTGACTATCCACGCACCGTCTTCCGGCGGTTTATGATCTGCAAGGAAATTGTCTTTGGAAAAATGATCATCCCAGCCGACAATTGTCACTGCATGATTAATGTGCTTTATTTCATAGGTATACTGCGCCCAGACGGAATTGTTTTCGCCGGTAAAATTCAAATAAGTATTCACTTGCATATCCGAAATATCCTCTATCCTATTTCCGAAATCATTCGTATTAAGAAGAAGTTTCAACTGATCGGTATTCAGTGAATCCGCATCATACGTATCCGCCGGAAATCCGTTTATTCTGATACGTACTTTCAGCATTTCCCTTAATTCATCATCCGTATACGGCTTACTTTGTGCGGCATCGATATTATTTCTGTAATACAGGAACATTTTTACATATTCCTTATTTAATTCGGGGAATTCCTCCATCGACCCTTTCACGTACACATCGACGGTTTCTGTGGAAGGAGCAGGCATGGACTGATCCGCAAAATAACCGATACCGATGGCTCTTCCCTTCATCAGTTCACTCTTAATTGCTTCCGTTCCGGCAGGATTATAAATATAATTATCATCCTCATCATGCAAAGCAGGAGACGGTAAAACATTTGTATTTTTAAGTGCAAAGGAACTGACAAAACGATTCTCTTCCGGAATTGACCAGTCGCCGCTGTTAATAATCTGACCATCCGCATTCTGATACGGAAACATCTCCTCGGTATTTATACCGATTCCTGCTGCCAGCGCTGATGTGGACTCCAGGTAATTTCCCCCACAGTTATAAAGCCCGTTTTCACCTTCCAGGAGAGAATATGCTCCCTCTCCGGCCTGATCGGTTTCATACGGGTACGTACCTTCTTCATAAAGTTTCTTATCGGGGAGCGCCGTATTTGCAAAGTACGCAAGATGCTTTTCGGAAAGATTCAGTTCCATGCCGTATTCTTCCTGAAAACTGTCCACCGTAAGCCCCTGTGTGCTTAAGATACTGCTTTCGCATGCTGCAATGGTTGCAAAGCTCCAACAGGTCCCCCAGGGATTCTGACTGCGGACCTCCGGAATAATATTCTGATCACGAAGGTCAAAGGTCTCCGGAAAGTCCTTACTGCTTTCAGCCTTCCCTTGTTCCGAATAGAAGTCAATAACATCCGTTCCGTATTTCAGTAAAAGTTTGCTTCCTTCCGACAACTGCCCTTGTAAAAAATCACGTCCCAGATACTCCGTGACAGACATCTCCGACGGAATCTCCGATGCGACGATTACTTGCTCACTTTCAGAAGGTTTCACTTCCGATGCAGGAGTTTTTGTTCCGGTGCATCCCAATGTTCCCGTGGTCATTATAAATGTTGTAAGTAATATGGCAATGATTCGTTTTTTCATTTTCTCTTTTCTTTTTTTTATTTCTTTCTTTTATTTCTTTCTTTTATTTCTGTCTTTTATTTCCGTAGTTTATTTCTGTAGTATATATTTCGCTTTTTATGATCTACATATCATTCTTAATTCTGACTTTTTATTTCTTTTTTAATGCTAATGTATTTCTACACATTCCACTTATTTTCAATCAGATATTTTCTAATCTCTTCCACCACTGTATCCAGATGATAATCATAGCAATGTGAGTCTTCCGGAACGGAAACGAATTTACAATTTGAATAGCATTTCGAAGATTCCCTTACAAGATCAATCGGCACCGTCTGATCTGCCTCACCGTGCACGATTAAAACCGGTCCCTTATAATGCTTCATCTCTTCTTCCGGATAAATCGTTCTCGCAACTCTTACGTAATTTGAGTTTAAAGTCCATCCGTCTTTGGATGTGTATTCATCCAAACCGTCATGTAAATCAACCTCCAGACCCAGGATATTTCCGGCTCTTGCCTGCTCCGGAATCATAAGTGCCGGAGACATCGGAATAATTCCGGAAATCTGATCCCGTTTCATTGCACCTACCATTGCAACGGTAAGTCCTCCCTGGGAATGTCCGCAAAGATATATACGCGAAATACCGGGAAGTTTTCTTGCGTAATCAATAACTGCCATTGCATTATTCAGCCATTTGTAAAGCGTATGATTTTTAAATTCTCCGTCACTTTTTCCGTGACCGTACATATCCACGCGAAGTGTTGCCATACCGATTTCATTCATCATATCGGAAACGGCAAGCAGATGTCTTTCTTCTTTATTTCCCGTAAAACCGTGTATGATAATACATAAAGGCACTTCCACTTTTGAAGAAGACGGCATGGTTAATTCGGCGTCCAGTCTGATATTGTCATCCATAATTACATGATGCATATTTTACCCTCCACCACATAAACAATGATACGAATCCATTATAACATGTGGGTATAATAATGCACAAAAAACAAAACAGGTCATCAGCAATATCGATGACCTGTTTGTAATCATGTTGTTTTAATTCTTAGAATAAATCTACAGACTTTCCTTCTGCATCAAAAATCTTCTTCTCGGATGCAACAACATATACATCTCCGCCAAGCTTTGCAGCTTTCTTCTCAATAGCTTTGATATCAATCTGCTGTCCGTCAAACTCAAAGATAATCTTTCCGAGTTTCTTAACGGGCTTTGCTGCAGCCTTCTTTGTTGCAGTCTTCTTAGCAGGTGCTACGGCCTTTGTTGCAGCCTTCTTTGCAGGTGCTTTCTTTACTGCTTCTTTCTTAGCGGGTGCTGCTTTTTTTGCTGCGGTTTTCTTCTCTGCAGGTTTCTTAGCAGCTGCTTCTTTTTTTACTTCTGCCATGATTTCTATCCTCCTAGATTTGAAATACTAACAATAACTAACAATAGTTTTACCAACACTATAATAATTCCATTCATGCATTACGTCAATAAAAGCATTTGTATTTTTTAGAATTTTTCAACCTCCGGTGCTGCTGTAAATGAACTGAATGTAGCGGTTGCATTCTTTAAATAAAACACCTCCGTGTTACCATCATCTGCTGCATACATTCCTTTCAATTCAGGATACGCATCAAGCATGGATGCCCTTGCTTCCGGGCGATCGTCTTCCACTAATTCGCATGCAATACGAAGCCATTTCCCGTCTTTGAATGCACAAATTTCCGCCTTCGGATTTGCGTGAATCTGTTTCGAAACTTCTTTTACTTTTCCGGTTTGAATGTAAAGTTTTCCTTCAAAAATATTTGCCGTTCCGAATGGTCTGACACGGGGCTGATCGCCTTCTGCCGTAGCAAGATAATATACACCTGCCTCTTTTAAAAACTGCGTTGCTCTTTCCATAAACAAATCTCCTTTCTGTTTTTTATTTCTGTTTTTATTTCTGTATTTATTTCTGTTTTTTTTGTTTTTTATTTCTGCTTTTTTCTGTTTTTTTCGTCCGGTTTTATTTAGATCGTTCTTTTATTTGTATCTTCTTTTTTCGTAATTCAATCAGCTTCGGTACTTATCCCGGTCAAGAAGTTTTTCACTCTTTGCCACAATAAGAGATGCTGCAACATCTCCCGTACTGTTGCTCATTGCACGGAACATTCCGCATAACGCATCGATTCCCATAACCAGTCCGACCGCTTCCACCGGAACATTGAGCTGCGTTAATAAAACGGAAAGACAGATAAGACCTGCACCGGGTATTCCGGGTGCTCCAATGGATAAAACAATGATGGAAACAATGACAGAAGCAAGTCCGGCTCCCGTTATTTCCACGCCGTAAACTCTCGCAAGTGTCAGTGCAAAAACAGCCATGTACACGCAGGTTCCGTCCATGTTAACCGTGGCACCCAACGGAATCGAAAGGGTATAAATTTTTTTATCGATTCCGAGTTTCTTTTCGCATGCATCCATATTGATCGGAATCGAAGCATTCGAAGATGCCATTGAAAATACCTGCAACATACTCGGTACATACTTACGCACAAAATGAAGCGGATTCTCTCTTCCGAGAATCAGAATTAACAGACAGTAAACACACATCATGATGAAGAGTCCGAGCACAAATGTGCCGAGCATTCCGAGAAGCGAAAGAATCGTTTTAATACCGAGTGTAATCATCATCGACATAACGGAACAGAATACCGCAATCGGCATGAATTTTATAATCAACGAAGTAATCTTTAAGAACAACTGATTGAGTGCCTGGAAGATCTCTTTTAAAATCGCCGAATATTTTCCGATTAATCCTGCGCCGATTCCTGTAAGTAACGCAAGGAAAATAAGTTGCAGCATATTGGATTGCACAAACGGATCAAGATAATCGTCGGGTATAATTCCGACTATGGTATCCTTAATGGAAACATTTATCGTCTGTGATGTGATAGATGTGGCATCGGCAACACCGCCTGCAATCAGTGACGCATCCCCGGGTTTTATCACAAAGAAAACAAGCAGTCCGACTCCGACTGCAGCAAAGGTCGTAAACAGATAGATTCCCATGATTTTATATCCGATGCGTCCGAGTTCCGAAAGATCGGAAAACTGCACAATACAGGATACAATGGAAAAGAATACAACCGGTGCAACCACCATCTTCAGTGCATTCATATACATGGTCTTAATCGGAATCAGTATGTTGGATGTAAGAAAAGTATTGACCTCCTTCGGAACAAAGGAAGAAAATAACGCACCTAAAAGAATGGCTATAAGCAGTGCGCCAAGCGTCTCAATTAAGAAAAGATGCCTCGAACGATTCACTGCAATCTTTATGGAATTCACACCGTTTTTAAAATGGTATTTTACTCCGTCAGCCAAAGAACCAAGAATAATATCACGAAGGGTATCCTGAATCCCCCCGGCGTTACCGTCATCTTCTAAAAGAGCGGAAGCTGACATGTGATTGGAAAGGGAGTATTTTTCTCCCTTCGCATACATCTCAATTGAAACGGTTCCGAAAATTTTTTTAACAATGATTGTTATCTCAGTATCCGAAGAACAAACTTCCGAAGGCTCCGCAATTTTATGCTCAATCAGACTTCCTGCGGCCTCTTCCACGATCAGCTCCACTTTCAGTCTGTCCTTCTTTTTGATCTTGCAAGTCTCCATCTGCGCCCGGACAAAGTCAAGCATTTCATTTAAATGCTGATTGTCCGCCTGAAATTTCCGACTACTCCTCATATGCTCCGTACCCCTTTATCGGAAGATTATCATATGATACACATTCGCCATACACACTGTCGCGAAAAGATTTAACCTCGTCTGCCCAGTCAAGCCATTCGCCGTCCTCATATGCAACAAAGCTTTCTCCGTGATTTACGATACCGCGACAATACTTGGTCACCTCTTCATCCGATCCGTTATGACGCTGTCTGTAAAATGTAATGCCCTTAGCTCCGAGTGCGGAAGTATTGACAATTGCAAACTTCTCGCCCTGATCTGTCATAACACTTTCCTTAACCACAATTGCAAGTTTCTCATCCTTGTCAAAATGAATCTTCTCATTCAGCATCATTCTGTGATATCCCGCAAAAGTGAAGGTCTCCGTTACGGATGTCACCTTCTCTCCGTCCGTCGGATCTTTAAAGCCGTCCTTTAAGCGGTATATGTCTACGGTAACATCTGCATTCAGGTCACCGGTTAAAGCAGATACCGAATTTAAATCCATATCTTCTTCAACGGTAAAAATATTCGCCGCATATACAGGCATGTTAAACAAAGTGGAATTATAATTTTCCGCCGGCATGAAATCATTTTCCAGAATGCACTCTTTTATCGTGGTTGCAGTCTCTGTTGAATTTTTTTCCTCAGTCATCCCAATTTCCTCAGGTGTAAAGAACTCATACGTCTGCGGAATAAATATATTCTGATCAAAATAGGAAAGATAGAAATAACCGTCCATTCCCCAGTTACTGCCCCAGCTGTTTCTGACAATCCAGGCACCGTCCTCCGGCGGTTTGTGATCTGCAAGGAAATTATCTTTGGAGAAGTGATCATCCCATCCCACAATCGTTACGGCATGATTTCCTATGTTTTTTTCATATGTGTACTGTGCCCAGACAGAATCGTTTTCGCCCGTAAAACTCAGATATGTGTTCACTTCTTCCGGTATTTCCTCAAGCGGTTCCCCCAAATTCCCGGTGAGTAAAAGAAGCTTCAACTGTTTCGTATCAAGGGAATCAATGTTATAGGTATCTTCCGGAATATCATATATCTTAAGACGAACCTTAAGCATCTCTCTTAATTCATCATCTGAATACTGCTTACTCTTTGCAGCATCCACATCATTCCTGTAATAAACAAACTTCTGCAGGTTTTCTTTCTCCAATTCAGGAAAACGTTTCTTAAGTTCATAAATATGTGCATCAATCAGTTCCCTGGCGGGAGCCGGCATAGACTGGTCCGCATAATAGGCAATACCGACTGCTCTTCCCTTCATCAGTTCACTCTTGATTGCTTCCGTTCCGAAGGGATTATACACATAATTATTATCTTTATCACGCAAAGCAGGATTCGGTAGAATGTTTGTATTTTTCAAAACATACACGGAACCAAACCGTTCGCTTTCCGGAATTGACCAGTCCCCGAGATCATCTTCATTCCCTTTGGAATCCAGATAAGGGAATTCCTTTTCGCTTCTTACTCCGATTCCGGAGGCAAGTGCGGATGCTGACTCCAAATAATTACCGCCGATGTCAAGAGGGGAATCTTTTACCTTTGGCAAAGGACATATCCCCTCTCCCGCCTGGTCGATATTATAAGGATATTCACCTTCCGGGTACTGATCCGCTTCCGGAAGTGCCAATTCACCGAAATACGCCATATGTTTTTCGGAAAGGTTCAGTTCCTCGCCGTATTTCTCTTTGTATTCATCGAGATTAAGACCAAGCGTATTTAAAAGACTGCTTTCACATGCGGCAATCGTTGCAAAACTCCAGCAGGTTCCCCAGGGATTCTGGTCACGTATCTCAGGAATAAGATTCTTCTCACGAAGATCAAAAGTCTCCGGGAATTCCACACTGCCCTCATCTGCATTCAGTTCCGTATAGAAATCCTGTATGTCCGTTCCCCATTCCAGAAAGATCCGGTTGCTTTCCGACAGTTCCTCTTTCATGTACTCATGCCCCAGAAATTCTTCAACAGCGACTTCCGAATGATATTCCATAGAATCTGTCTCACTTGTGACAGGCAGAACTTCCGAGGCAGGAATGTTCCCTCCGGTACATCCGGCCACGGAAGCAGTCAAAATTGTGAATGTAAAAAGTATGGATAGAAGTTTTCTTTTCATGGTCAATTTCCTTACACAATTTTTTATCGTTTCAGTTTTTATCGTTTTCTCATTATTTCTGAAATGATAATTTGTGCTCAGTCCTGTACAGAGACTACGCCGGAACTATACGGGCGGCATATCCTTCTCTGCAGCCGGTTCTACGGTAATCTTGAATCCCATATCGGAAAAATGTGCTTTCATAAATGCTACCGGCATCTGCGGAGTTACTTCTACAATCGGATCATTACAATTTCTTGTAGATGTATGTGTAACATGAATCTTATGCGGTCCGTACGGTACTACCAGACGAACACTTTCCTTGTTTGCTAGATGGCCGAACGGCATATCATCGATATATACTCCCATTCCTACTGCCATACCCATAAAGCTACCCATGCGGTAAAGCTGAATTGCTCCGCAATTTGCGGTGTCCAGCGGTTTTTGACATTTGGGACAAACCATCGTATTCTCATCCCCGTTAAAAACGTTTCCGCATCCACATCGAAATCTGCATTTCATATTTTTTTCCTCCTGATAAATGAAAATGAAGGAGTGTCAACTACCCACGACCTAAAGGTCATGGGTAGTTGACTTCCAATCACTCCTTAAAAAATCTACTGTTTGTATTCTACTGTTTTTTCTGTGGCTGTTCAATATTCAATTCCAATACATCTTTTCCGGTTTTCTGCTGCCGCGACTTTATACCAGCAATTCTTTTAATGTTTTCATGATTTCCGGAACATCATACGGTTTTGCCAGATGTCCGTTCATTCCGGCATCCATTGCAATCTGCCGGTCTTCTTCAAAGGCATTTGCTGTAACCGCTACAATAGGAATACCTGCTTTTTCTTTATCCTCCAGAGCACGAATCTGCCTGGTTGCCTCATAGCCGTCCATTTGAGGCATCTGGATATCCATCAGGATAATGTCATAGTACCCTGCAGATGCGGATTTCATCTTTTCCACGGCCACCGTTCCGTCATTTGCAATATCAACGGCAAGCCCGACATTCGTCAGAATATTCTCTGCAAGCATTTGATTCAGTTCGTTATCTTCCGCCAGTAAAACACGTTTTCCGGAGAAATCCGGTTCGGTTTGTATGCGCGCTTCTGTTTCGTTATCTGTTCTGGAAACGGTGCTGATTTTACAGGGAAGATTCACAATAAATTCACTGCCCTTTCCTTCCGCGGAAAGCACGGTAATCGTTCCGCCCATCATATCAACGATATTCTTTGCAATTGCCATTCCCAATCCTGTCCCCTGGATACCGCTGACCGTACTCGTTTTTTCACGGGCAAATGCTTCAAATACGGACTTCTGAAACTCTTCGCTCATGCCGATTCCGTTATCTTTGATACGAAATTCATAATTTGAGACAGTATCGTCAGACGAAGGTTTCTCCGTCACCAGGAAATTTATTTTGCCCCCGACGGGTGTAAACTTAACTGCATTGGACAGAATATTTAAAAGCACCTGATTCAGACGGAGTCTGTCCGTAATAATATCTTCATGAATGAGCCCTTGCATATCAACGGACAGTTCCTGTTGCCCTGCAGCGACATCGGACTGAACAATTGTCCTTAAATCCTGAATCACATCCGGCAGATGCACCTCCGTCTTTTCGATCGTAACCTTTCCGCTTTCAATACGACTCATATCCAGCACTTGATTAATCAGTGCCAGCAGATGCCGGCTGGATACGGAAATCCTCTCCAGATAATCCTGTACCCGTTCCTTATTGTCAATGTGTGCAGCTGCCAGTTCCGTGAAACCCACAATGGCATTCATCGGTGTCCGGATGTCATGGGACATATTGTTTAAAAAAGTGGTTTTTGCACGACTGGCCTGTTCCGCTGCAAAGAGCGCTTCCGACAATGCTTTCTGACTCTCTGCAAGTTCTTTGTTTTTTGTTTCAAGTTCCTGTCTTGCTTTTTCCTTTTCTTCTACTTCCTTCTTTTTGCGTCTTACGGCACGCACGAGCAGAAATACAATTACCGCGGAAATGATAAGAATAACCGTTCCTACTATTCCCATATGATCGCGCAACACATCCAGAAAACTGTAAGAATACAATCCGTTAGTGTAACGATATGATATGCTCTGTGCGTAATCGCTTCCAAGAACATTGACTCCGCGGTTGAGAAGTTTCAGTAATCCTTCATTACCGATTTTCACACCAAAACATCTGGCATCGTTATAACTTGTCTGGTATAACGAAAGGTCTTCATACTTTCTGTTTCGCAGAATATCATTTGCTCTGAGTCCGTTCAGTGTCACACAGCCGGCTTTCCCGGAAAGAACAGCTGCAAGACAGTCTTCACTTGAAGGATAAAAAGTAATTTCCGCATCCGGATAATTCGTCCGGACAAAGTAATACTGCATGCGGTTATTTTCATTGACGGCAAAATGTTCCGTCGTCTTTTCATTATATTCTCCCTTAAAAACCAGGTCCGCATGGGATGAGGACACGGGATTTGACAAATAGATTCCGTTTTCTTCGGAATAATATAGTCCGCCGCCTACAGGAAATGCAACATCTATTTCATCCGAATGGACTGCGGCAACCATATCATCATAACTTAAGAAACTTTCGTATGTAACCGTTACATTCTGCATTCCAAGAGAATCCAGAATAGCGGGAGTAATATCTTTCACAATACCTGTCACATGCCCCTGTTCGTCCGTGTCGCTGTATGGCAGGTAATTTTCCAGATAACCGACACGAAGAGATGTGTGAGTGTTCATCCACTCCCTCTCAGCCTGCGAAAATGCCTTTGCCGTCACACTGACGGAATAGTATTTTGTCCGCAACGTATTCAGATAATTGGGCTCATCCGCGGCAAGCAGCGTCTGCGCGGAATTTAACTCTGCCAAAAGATCGGACCGGTTCCTGTTTACGCACAGGTAATAATCGGAAGTTCCGAAAACGGTCAGTACTTCCGAGTGTTCCCTGCCGTATGCACCATCGCTTTCCGCTGCGAGAATATCCACCTTGCGGGAATCAAAGGCATTAAACAAGTCCTTGTAATCGGAAAAAGTTACAACCTTTGCAGTCACATGATTGTCATCAAGATACTGATTCAGGACACCTACCATTGCACTGTCCAGAACACCGATCCGGCATCCGTTCAAAGTAACGGGATCCGCCGTGACATCTGCATCCGCATCATGCTTGACAAGATAATAGGATTCATTTCCCATCACCGCATTCGGATAACCGATTATCGAAGCCCGGTCTTCTCTCCATGCAAGACCTGCAAGCAAATCAATCTCGCCATCGAGAAGCATTTGATAGAGATCACCGAATTCGCCGTAAACATATTCATATTCCCAGCCGGTGTATTCCGACAGCTTACGATAGTATTCATAGGCATAGCCGTTCTTGACTTCACCTTCTTCGGCACCCTCCTGGAATATTTCGTTCTCATAATAACCTACCCGAACTTTTTCAATCTCCTCATCGGCATACGAAGTAACCGGGAATGCGATTATAACAAAAACAATCACGCAGATGAAGAGAATCACTCTCTGCAAAAGCACCATATGATGTTTATACCTGATTTTTTTCAATGGTTGTTCTCCCCTGTCTTTTGCGTTGTTCTTATGTCATTTGAATAAATTATTGGGTAAAAGAGCCATATGCGGCAATTGCCTCATCAATGCTCATCTGGCCGGTTGCGTAATTATAAACCGCCATCCTTAACTGAAATACCGCATCATCTGTCAGGCCGAACTCTTCGGGCGAGAGAATCCGTGACTCCGGAATGTCCCCGAACGCAGCATAAGTACTGTTAAAGGACAGATCTTTTGTTGGTGACATAAGGCCTTTATTCCGTGCCATTTCGTTCAATTCCGGTGACGTTACAAGAAAACGCATAAATTCGTTGGCGATGTCCAGATTCTGACTCTCTTTATTGACGGAAAACTGCAGATTGGGCAGATCAAGGAAAAATGCGCCGTCATTCGACATAGGAATCGGTACAAACGTATAAGTAAACGGATTCGCGGTAAATTTATCGGAAACACTTTCTCTTTTTTTGGTTCCGGAAACGGCATCTCCGGAGCAAATCATCATAGGAACATCACCCTCGAAAAAACGGAGAATTACGGCTTCATAGTTATTTTCTATAGCTGCGCATGCATCAAGATCCACACAGCCGTCGTTTAAGAACTGTTCCATCTTCTCAAGAGTCGGCCGCATATATTCGCCGGCTGACGGATCAAGGGCGTTCAGTTTTTTGACAGCTTCCTCATCGTCTGCCACTGTTGAACAAAAATAAGGATAACTCGTCAACGTAAAAAGCGATGTTTTCTCTTTTTCACAATAACCCATGAGAGGATTTGCATATCCTTTTTCACGAAAAGCATCGCACACGGACACAAGCTCATCATAGGTGGTCGGAACACTGAGACCTTCCTTTTTGAACAGGTCATTATTAACAAGCATTCCATAGGTACTTGAAAAAACAGGAACCATCGGAAGTGTCCCGTCATCCGTCTTAAGAAGGATATTGTCACGAATGCATTCCAAATCAAGACCAAGTGCCTGATTGGACAAATCCTCGGCATGATCCATGGAAGTCTGATATTGTTCACGACCATACATCCATGAGTTATTGACATAGATATCCGGTGCATCTTTTCCTTCCAGAACCGTTCCAATCATATTGTTATAGTCATCTATTTTTGTGTATACAAGTTCCACATTCGGATAATATTCGTTAAACCGGTCAAACTCCGTTTCCAACGCTTCAAAATTATCATAACCGCCGGTTACGTTGATACAGCCTTCGACAGCGGTATCCAGCAAAGGCTTATAGCCCTCCTCTGTCTTTACGTTCTGCTCCTTTGTATTACATGCAGCCAAACCAAAGACCATCATTACTGCTAACAGAAAACACAACTTCTTTTTCATAATTCTTTCCATCCTCCTCGCCATTATTTATAGGTATCCTTAATTCTTCGTATTTCCTTAATAACCAGTTTCATATCAATGGGTTTTGCGATATGTCCGTTCATTCCTGCTTTCAAACATTCCGCAACATTCTCGGAAAATGCATCTGCCGTCATCGCAACAATCGGAACGGAAGACGCCCGGGAATTATCAAGTAAACGAATTGCTCTGGTGGCATCAAGGCCGTTCATCTGCGGCATCTGAACATCCATGAAAATGAGATCATATCTGCCTTCTTCAGCTTTTTCCATCATATCCACACAGATTCGTCCGTTTTCTGCGCGTTCACTTTCAATGCCGAACATACTAAGCATACAGGATATGATTTCCCAGTTAATATCCATATCTTCTGCGACAAGAATACGCATTCCTTTCAAATCGGAATAATCATCTTCCTGTTCGATAAATTTGGATTTTTCACTGATAAACTCATTTATTTTTTTAAAAAAGGCAGACCTGAAGATCGGTTTTCCAATATATCCGTTCGCGCCGGCCTCTCTTGCCTGATCCTCAATGTCCGACCAATCGTAAGCGGAAATCAGCAGTATAGGAACATCTGTCTTAATCTCTGTACGAATTCTACGGATAGTCTCGATTCCGTCCATATCCTGCATTTTCCATTCTATGAAAATAATGCTGTATTGTTTCCCTTTTTCCTGTCCGGCGGCAATCATTTCCATTGCTTCCGTTCCGCCATGTGCACATTCCACCGAAGCACCCAGGGATTCAAGTTCAGCTAAGGATGTTCGCAGCATCCTCTCATCATCATCAACAATCAGCACATTAACCTGTTCTAAATGCAAATCTTCCTTCTGCCTGTCGGCCACAGAAAGATCCAGCATGACAGTAAATGTTGTTCCCTTTCCCTGCTCACTCTGACAATCTATGGTTCCTCCAATAATGTCGACCATCTGCTTAGTAATCGCAAGTCCAAGTCCCGTTCCCTGAATACTGTTGACCCGGCTGTCTATCTGGCGTGAAAACGGCTGGTACAAGGTCTCCATGTATTCCCGGCTCATACCAATGCCGGTATCCGATACAACATAAATCAATCGTACACACCCCGATATTGTGCTCTTTTCCTCTCGCAGCTCCGCTCTGACGCTCCCGCCCGGTTCCGTGTATTTGATGGCATTCGAAAGAATATTGATGTAAATCTGATTCAGACGAAGCTGATCAGCATACAGGTACTCCTCCTCCATTTGTTCAATGTAAAATTTAAAGTCGATATTTTTTTCCTTAATCATCGGTTGCGAGATATTTACAAGATTCTCGACAGTCTCCGCTATGGAAAACGTCAGAGGGTTTAAGTTCAGTTTTCCGCTTTCAACCTTCGAAATATCCAAAATGTCATTAATCAGTGTCAACAGATGATTACTGGCAAGCTTAATTTTACGAAGACTTTCTCTTGTCGAATCCACATCATCAAGATTCTTTTCGGCAATGGCAGTAAGACCTATAATGGCATTCATAGGCGTACGAATATCGTGGGACATGGTAGAAAGAAAGTCGGTCTTCGCCCGGTTTGCCGACTCCGCTTCCCTTGCCGTAATCTGAAAACGCTTGTTTAAATAATGCATATAAATCAGATCGCTGATAAACAAAAGCAGCAGACACAAAGAAACGACTCCGATTAACAGCCAGTTTTCGCCTTTTACCATAAGATCCTCAGCCGGAACCAAACCCAGCATTGTCCATCCCGCAGTAGCAGAAACAGGCGTATGTGCAAGTATGCACTCCTCTCCGTGTGAGTTAATCATCGAAACGGATCCTACCGATGATGTAATACTCTCGGACAATTGGCTTATCGATTCCGAATCAGTCGGATTGTATGATTTATAGAATTCAATAAAACTGGAGTTCTTAAAATTCGGTCCTTTAATAATATAATCACCCTTGGAATCAATCATGGCCAGTTCCGCATTCACGAGTTCCGTTTGCGGAAAAACCCATTTTTGCTCAAGATCCGAGAGGGGAACTACCCTGAGCAAAATTGCCTCTTCAGAAGACTTATTATCCGGATTATTCAATGTGACATAGTTACAGAAAGCCAGCGACTGCTCACCATTCATTGGGTTCGTATAAGCACGCGTTATGTTGATGGATTTTCCTATTTCATCAATCCAGTCCGTGTCTTCCAAAAGAGCAACCCTTGAATAAGAAACCTCATATTCATCGGTTGTATCCTGTTTCGGACGCGTTGAAAGCCCCGTAAGCGTATCCGGATCAATCAGATGTCCGGATGTGTTATTCAGCACATGCGACTCTCGGATAAAATCAACTGCTTCTTCCATTGTCATATTATTATTGTTGATATAGCGTGCCCATACATCGCAGATTCGCTGTTCACCTTCCAGATAATTCTCCGTTACACGTTCCATGGTTACGGTAGTGTTTTCAAAGTGTTCAATCTGCCTTTGGTAAGAATTTCTGTTTTCCAACCTCGAGTAAAGAACTACGAAAATCAATATGGCAATCATGATGATTATATTAACTATAATTATATAAATCTTTTTCATGCGTTATCCTCAATTTCAGAGTTCATCCATTCGCCTCCTGCAACCTGCTCCGAAAGTAAGAGAAATTGTCTTTTATTTAAGATATTATTCTCAATCAGTTTAAATAATCAGAATCATCCTAATTACCTGAGGAACTTGTGCTTACATAAGGTGTCTCTGTAAGAAAATCGGCAAACAGCGCATTGCTTATAAAGGCATATTCGTCTCTTTATGGATAAGATTTTTGATAATCTTTTCACGATATCGGTTCCTTTCTTCGTTTAAATGCTATAATAGATTTTTTTTAAATAAGTCCTAGCAATAACAATCTCAGGATATGCATCTGAAACCTTGCAGTACAGTATTTTCTCGAGGCAAAGACTTCTCAACTGTTTCCATTATAACATAATATATCCTTGTCTCATTATTCGTTTTATTAATACGTGCTATAAGGCTGTAAATGCCGTAAATCCGCCTTCTTTTATGACTTCTTTTACACAGCCGTCGGTAATACTCTCTTCGACAATAACAGTCTCTTCAGCGATAGCATTTTTATCACCGGTAATGTTCTCTTCACCGGTGATTCTCTCATACGAAACCGATTCCTCGTTCTTGACACCTTCAATAAAGGAATGACAAAGCCGGTATCCTGCATTTGTTTTCTTTAACTGAAGCTTTCTCGGAAAACTCAGAATCCCCTTAAAGCCTTCCTTTTCGGTTTCCGATTTCTTTGCAGCGGGTGAGAAATCCCCGAGCCAGGCAATAAGAATAATGTCTTTTGTATTTGAAAAAATGGTTCCCGCATAAAAATCCGGACCGTAATCCACAAGCAGAGTCTTATCCTGCTCTTTATCGGCAATGAAAGTATTCCCGTCAAAAGTACCGGTAAAATACTGCATGATTCGGTTATGGGGAACAGCTTCCGCCGGCAGCTTTAAAAACTCGGACTCCGGAATATCCATACTCATCATAAGTACATACATTTTATCTTCTGACATTCCGGAACACTCAAACATACAGGGACACTCAATCATCCCCTGAACGGCATATCCGGGAAGCACAAATTCTCCCGTTTTTTCCCAGTTGATCAGATTATCCGAATGATAGAATTCCACGGCTCTTTCCACGGTAAGACAAAGTGAATAACCGCCGAGTATCTTATTTTTGAATACCTGCGGGTCCCTTGCGGGCGTACCTTCCCTTCCGCCGATAACCGGATTTCCCGCGTATTTATAAAAATGTTCCATGTCCGTGGTATAGGCCATGCACTGCATTTCTCTTTTGGTCTTTTCGTCATGTGAGGTATAAAAAAGAAGGACCGGCAGAGCATCGCTGCTTCCGAAGCCGGTTATGTTTTCTTCGTCGACAAAAGAACAGCCCGAGAAAATCATTCCCTGCTCATCCGGATAAAGAGCTATAGGAAGTTCTTTCCAGTGCATTAAATCTTTTGATCTGGCGTGGCCCCAATGCATGCTGTCCCAGCAGACATCATTCGGATTATGCTGGAAAAAAATATGATATTCGCCGTTAAAATAAACCGGCCCGTTCGGGTCATTCATCCACCCTTTTTGCGGTGAAAAATGTATCGCGGGCCGAACTTTGTTAATATTCATATATAATATATCATTTCCCCAGTTTATAAGCCAATGGCGTTCATGATTTTTTTGCGGTTATCCGCATTTTTCTATCAAAGCACCGGAAGTGTAGTCCAACGCATGCGCAACATTATAAACAAAACGTCATATACGCCGGAATGCACACTATATTATCTTTTATTATCAAGTTTCTCGGATGAATAATATAACTCTCACCGATGTCTGATTATAACGATTCTCATTATTAGGAATTAATCTCTCTAAAATTTGTGGCATTAGACTTGTATAATTTCTTAAACACCTTGTAATTATGCTCATAAATTTCTTTATTCGCCGCATTCGGAAAATATGAATGATTAACCTTAACAAGCCTGCGCGAAAGTTCCAAAACATCCGTACCCTTAATTCCTGCGGCTACGACCAATGCCGTTCCGACTGCACCAACCTCCTGCGTGTTATTCACCGTCTCAATCGTTCGCCCTGTAATATCCGCCAGCATCTGGCAGGTAACCTGCGACAAGGCCCCGCCTCCGACAAAACGAATCGGATTGGATGTTTTCACTTTTGCTTCTTCACTTTCCAACAGCCAGCGCAAATGATAACAGATTCCCTCCAAAACGGCACGAATCATATCCCGTTTTCCGTTCCCGAAACGAATATTAAAAAACATTCCACCTGCATTGGAATCTTCGAACGGGCAACGATTGCCGTGCAGCCATGGTGTAAATATCACACCGTTTGCCCCCGGCGGAACCTTGCTGACTTCCTCTGACAGATAATCATAAAGACTTGTATATTTGCTCTCCAAATCATCCGTGATCTTTTTTTGATTCAGATAAATACCGACCTCGTCCAAAGCAAGGTGATTTGCCACCCAGTCAAAACATTTACCGGCAGTTTCCAGCTCGGCATAATAATTATAGTATCCTTTTTTCGCAGACAAAACACCCGTTATCATGGAATTAATATCAACAGTCTGATAATTAAGATAAGTGGATACCCAGCCGGATGTTCCGATATAAATGTGTGTATCTCCCGTGTTTGTACAACCGGAACCTATATTTACAAAAGTGGTATCGCCGCCTCCGGCGAAAACCGGTGTACCCTCTTTCAGCCCGAGTTCATCAGCTGCCTTTTTCGTTAATCCGCCGGCTAAATCCGTACATTCAATAATATCCGGCATATGTTTCGGATTCACTTTATACATTTTTAACAGGCCCTTATTCCAGCCTTCCTTCCCTTTACGCGTATCATAAAGAAATGTCGCAAATGCCGAATCCGGTGTTCTGATAATTCTACCCGTACATCTGGCTACAAGATAATCATTGATATCAAGCCATTTGTAAATTTTGTTAAATATCTCCGGTTCATTATTCTCCACCCACTTATATTTCCAAACCGGATCTTTTGCACTGGTTGAACCGGCATAATTAACAATCAGATTCCTTACAAGTTTATACAGACTGCATCCGGAAACTTTAATGATTCCCGTTCCCATGCATTCCTTATATTCCTTAAATCCTTTTTGATCCAGATAGCTCATCGGACGTCTTAGGGCATTTCCGTTCTCATCCACAAAAACCGAACCCTGCATCTGCGAACAGAAAGCCATTCCTTCAATATTTTCCGGCTTCACCTCAGAATGCTTAAACAGATCTCCGGTGGTTGAACATATTGCATTCCACCATTCTTCGGTATCCTGCTCGACACCTCCGTTATCGGAAATATAAAGCCCATATTCTCCCACAGAACTTGCCACAAGATGAATTTCCGAATCTATATCAAATAAGCAGGTCTTAACACTGCTGGTTCCAAAATCATAAACGATAATATACATTTAATCATCCTCTTTAAGATGAATATTCCATCCGGTATCTATCTTCTTTCTCACTTTTCTCATTGTTTCCGAATCCAGATCCGGCCAGTCTGTCACTGTAGTAGCCTTATTTGTTACCAAATGAGCTTTTTCGGCGCATAATGCAATCGGCGTATCGGCTAAAGAATCCGAATAAAAATTATCAATTACCGGAAAGCCATGGTCCGTTATGTACTTGGCCTTTTCCTTTGCATACATAAGATTATTCGTAAAAACGCCGAATTCCCGATCATATTCCGTAGCCATGTAATTCACTCCGAGCCGCTTTGCTATCGGTCCTATAATACAGGAGGGTGATGCACTGATAATAAGATCATCCGATCTTTTCTGGGCAAGATACCAGTCGGAGATTTTCTTTTCATATTTATCCCAGTACTTCTCAATCTGGACATCAAAATCATCTACCATGGTTAAATAGCTGAACATTTTCCGTTGAAGCTGATAATTAGGGATTTTTCCTTTTTTGTAGCGAATCAGTGTCTTAAGTAGTCCCGGAAAAAAGGTAAACCACAGTTTCGGATGTCTGTTCATGCACCAGAATGCGAATCCTATTGAACAATCGGAATAAAAAATCGTTCCGTCAAAATCGTATACATTCATCCATTCGCCTCCTGTTATTACCATACAATATCAAACGATACTTCCGGTTCCTGCGTACTATAGTCAACAAAAATATTTATTTACTTCAGTTCAGGAATCCACTATTCTTTTTATCACGGTATTATGTTTTCCTGCAATTTTATTATCCAAGAAAATCTTTAACCTCTTTAATCCATTGTTTTGTTTCAAAACTTAAAAGTTGCGCGTGAGCGTACCCGTCAAAACACTTAATTTGCGTCTGTGGATTTACTTCTTTCATTTTCAGTGCAGCCTTCTTTGATACTGTTTCGTTTCCTTTTGTACCGTGCATAAACAGAATTTTCATCCAATTATATTACTATCATCTCACAAAAAGAATCAATCTTTATATCATTATCAGCATTATCTCTCGTCTTCGGATCAATAAAAATCATTTCTCCCGCAAATTTCTCTATCCCGATCATCTTCTTAATCCTATCAAAAGCCTTCTCAGCACCATTACCACTCTGGCAGGCAAATACGAATATCTTCTTTCCACTCATTTTATCCTTCTGATCACTGATAAAAGTACATATCGGAGGAGCCGGACGGCTCGCCCATACAGGGAATCCAATGATGATACTATCATATTTATCGGGTTCAAATTCATATGGCTTTAATACTGGCTGTTCACCCATCACAGCACTCTTTCCACCCCACAGGAACTTCTTAGCACCCTTGTCCGGATATGCCTTATCAGGTTCAATTCTGATTACATCTGCTCCAAGCTTTAAAGCCATCTTCTCTGCAATAATGAACAATTAATCATTTCAATTCAATATACAAGCTGTTTGTTCCCATGACATTATTATGCTGAAACGTTTTTGTGATATCCGACAGCTTGCTGAATTCCTTCCATTCTGTGGGTGCCGCAGCTTTTCTGATGTTGTCCCTGTATCTTATAACAAATGCGTCTTTCTTCTTTATCAGCCGAACAGAAGCGACAGTACCGGCTTTAGTGCCACTACTGGACAAATGTGAAATAATCGTTTCAAATATGTATTGGATATTCTCGATTTGCGTGCTGTTCATTCCCGTTTTTTTACAAAAGGCATAAAGTGTTTCAATAGGATATGCAAAGTTTTCAGAAATGTCGATACTCAAAGTATTGCCATAAATGGATTCCTTATCAAAATCTTTGGGTAGAAACAGCATATCATCAAGACCTTTCACCATTTTACGCTGATGGATACAAGCCATGACTACAACGGAAACAAGTGTCAGGAGCTTCCCCAAGGGAAATGCAAGCCACACACCGACTGCTCCGAAAAGGTTCCCGAATACAATAGCACAAATTACGACCATTACCAATTCGTTGAACAGACAGGTAATGTGCGATAATTTCAAATTTTTAGAACCTTGGAGATAGTTGATAAATACATTGCACATAGCATGGAGAGGCATACTGATTGCAAGATAGCGAATGCTACTAACACAGATTAAAAAACTCTCAGAATCCTCTTGGATATACATTTTTGCAAGAAAGGGAGCTGTTGCAAATATGATGATCCCCAGCGCAGAAACTATGGTTACGCACGCCTTGATTGATGTTGCAAGCAGAGCTTTCATTTCAGAGTGGTTTTCTTCACCATAAAATATGCCTGAAATCATAAGAACAGTCATGCTAATACCAACGCTTACCGATGAAAAGAAATTATTAATATTTGTCTGCGTAGAAAGAGCGGTCACAGCCGCTGCCCCTGATATTGCAAGCAGAAGATTATTAAGGATAAAGATTCTGAGTGTAGTGGAAAACCTTCCTATCGCAGTAGGAAGACCTGTTGAAATAAGTTCCTGAGAAAGTCTCCAGTTTGTTTTTTTCAAGGAATAGTGAAAGATAATGTTATCTTTTCTGAAATGCAACATATAAACTACAAATCCCAAATAGTAGCTTATGGTGGTAGCGACAGCCATCCCAAACATTCCTCCGTGTATTACATAAACATTGATCAAGTCAGCGATAATGTCGGAAATGGTCGTTACAAGTGTCGCAATAAAAATTCTTGTCTTATCACCATCAAGCTGCATTGAGTTTTGCATACATTGAGAAACTATAATCACAGGGATTCCAAAAGACAGTCCCAGTATGTACATTTTTGTGTCATTGAGCAGATAGGCAGTTTTTCCGGAAGCGCCGAGAAATTGTGATATAGGTACAGAGAAAAACATAAATATCGCCATTAAAACAACAGAAAGCAGGGTACTGAGTGTTATTGACAAAGAAAAGAAATCATTCGATTTCTTCATGTCCCCTGTACCTATCATTTCTGCACATTTAGCCTGCATTCCAGAAGATAAAACTCCGCCAAGTGCGTAAAGTACAAGAAATACAGGACTTGCAATTCCAAATGCAGCCATAGAACCCTCGCCAAGGCAGTATCCAATCAGTATACCGTCTACTACCATACCTATAGTTCCGGCAATCGCTGCAAAGATAATCGCTGTCAGCGAATCATAGAACATTGTTGATACCAGTTTTTTCATAATAATTCGCCCTCAATCTGTCTGAGTTTGTTTAAATTTTTAATTACTATTTTCTTGTTCAGATGTAGAACTAGAACAAGGACATATTTGATATACTTTTGATACTTTTCATTTACAAACTCTGGGTTGTTTAAAGCTCTTGCTGATGAAGTTACCATCAAGAGAGGCTGTAAAGATTTGCATAGCTTTATATATATTTTTTTCCTTTTAGGATCCATATCTTTATAATAATAGTCCCTTGTCAGTTTAGCCATTTTTTTTGCAATTGTCGGGGTAATTCCCAGAGAGAGAAACAACAACTTAGGATTATAACTCAGTAAATCATGGTTTAAGTAATGTAGTGCTAAATCGAACAAAGGATGTCCGATACAGGAATCATCAATATCAATCAGAAGGTACTCATCATTTTGTATCATGACATTTCCCTCATGGAAATCGCAATGAAGTAAAGAATTTGCATCCGGCACTGCATCTAATATCTCTTTTATGGTACGAACATCCCTAAGGTTCAATAAACCGTGGTCTACACCTGCTTTTGCCCACTGAATGATTAAATGCTTGATAGTCTTTGCTTTAGGATCATCTATCTTGCAGGAATGTATCGTCTTTAGGAGTTTTCCCATCTTTATACCAGATTGTTCCAGCTTCTCAGGATTTTCGATAAGCTGCTGGCCTACAGTTTTTGAGTGAAACAATTCAAATATAATTCCATATTTATCTCCAACAACGACAGTATCAAAGGAGATTGCAGTAGGAACACCAGCTTTGAATAACTCGCGCGCCCAGCGCTTTCGTTCTTCAAGCTTTTTCACACTGATATTGTTATATATTTTTATGATCTGTTCGTCATTGATCCGATAAATGGAGCCGGCTCCGCCTTTTACGATAAAAGTCATCTTATCCAAAGAATATTCTTTCATAAATGTTTATCTCTTCCTACCTTTTAATCTTATTTTCCTTAAGCATTTTACTCAAAACCAGTTCAATAGTCTTCACACTGATATCAGAACTTTCTCTGCAATCTCCTGCTATTGCATAATAGCATCTATAAACTATATCATAAATAACTAACACTGAATAGAATAAACGGGCGTTACAAGTACCTCTACTCATAACGCCCTACCACTGTAAATATATATTTAGTTTTCTTCCAGTTTTATGTTCCAGCAGTCAACCCGACAAATCTTGCTAATGTTTGTCTATTCAGTAAAACTGTAAGTTTCCAATCTATCTTTCAGCAACAAACCTAACCGGATTTTCCGAAATATATTTTTCCAGTATTTCTGCAGCATCTCCGACGATTTCCACGCAGGGACGTTTTTTGTAATACTCCTTCGTGCGCTCCTCCGGAACGGGAGTATCACGACGTGCGGACAATCCCAGCATTTCGCGGCAGATAATGCTTCCGTGCTCTTCTTCAAAGCGGTGCGCAAGTTCCTGAATTCTGCCGTAATGTTCTGCCTTCTCCCCCGTACTTTCCGAGCCGTCGAAGCCGTATAAAAATCCGGCAACCATGAACATTCCCGTTACGGCACCGCAGACTTCGCGAAGCCTTCCCATGCCCCCTCCGAAAGAGGAGGACATTTTCAGTAACAAATTCGGCTCCACCGGAATTAAATCCTGAAACGTCATTACCAGCGCCTGCGAGCAGTTATATCCGTTTTTAAAATACTCCATTGCCGTTTCTCTGCGTGACATAATATTCCCCCCTGAATTACTTCTTCGTAAGCAGTACAAAATGATCCGTGAAATACGGAATTGTAACGATTGTGCCGTCCGGCATATCGCGCTTTTTATATTCCTCCAAAGCCTTGCTCATTCCGTCATCGGACTCGGGCGGAAGTTCGGGTAAATCGGCGCCCTGACTCATAAGCCCCTGCTTCCGGCGGCAGACCTTCCGGTGAACTTCTGGTCCAGAAGACCGCATCCACGTTTCCGCTTGCCAATGCTACCGCTCTCGCACCTCCGGCAATGTTTACAAGTTCGATATTCTTTCCGATGCGCTTTCCGATTTCCGCCAGCACTGCCGTATTAAATCCGGTCGGCGTTCCGTCAGGCGCAATGTAATCCAACGGTGGCAAATCGCCCGTTACCGCAATTTTTATGGTTTCCGCACCCTGCTTTGTTTCCATGGAAACCTTTGCAGGTTCGTTACCCGCAATCACATCCTCAATCTGCTCTTTCACAAGACGGTCTAACGTACCGTCCTTTTTCATCTCCGCAATCGCCCCGTCAAGCTCATCCCTGAGTTCCTTTTTATCCTCGGTAAGCATAAAGGAAAATCCGTCGGTGAAAACCGCGTCAATCGCATTCTTCGTCTCTTCCTTTGTGGCCTCTTCATACAAATCTTTTACCTTAAAGGAAGTATTGGAGGAACTTAAGTATTTTCCGACACAGCTATATACCTGAACGGCTTCGATTTCCCCGGCGTCAAGTCCCATAATCATGGACGTTAAATCATCATAGTAAACAAACTGCGTCTTTTTTCCTTCCGCATCCGCAGCATTGCCTGCTGCCTGCTCCGGGTCCACGCCGTTTTCAATCCCGATAATCATATTCAGCGACCGGTCCTGGAAATTACCGTAATCTTCCTCGGAACTGTTCAGTAAGGAAAGCGCACCGGCTTTTAATGTGCCGGAGTCCTCGTTTACCGTCTTTTTGCTGCAACCGGACAAAAGCGTTGCCACCATGGATAAAATCAAAATCCCCGTAACAATTTTTCTTTTCATGTAAAATCTAACCTCCTTAACGATTTCTGTCTGACTCTTTATTATACACCAAACTTTCTATAATTGCCCTTCCATTTGATTCTTTCCGTCCGAATGCGAAAATTTAAGGTTCTCCGCAACCGACTTCAAAATCGTGATTCCAAGTCCGTCCTCATCCTGCTCGAAAGGATTGTATTTTTCACCCGCACTGCTTAAATAAAACTGTGTTTTCTTTGCCGAATCCGAATAGCGAATATCCAGATGCATCCGCACCTCTGCATCTTCCGGTACGGAATGAAGCATTTCATAAATTAACTCCTCCGCACAGATCTGAAGCCGGTATACATGCGTATGGTCCATACCGTATTTTTCACCGAAAATCTGAATGCCGCCCTGCAGTTCCATCAAATCGAATTCCCTTTGCGTAATGTCAAAGGAAAAATACTTGAATTTCCGGATAAATGCAATCGTCTTTTCTTTTTTCGGCGCGTCAAAAATCTCCGCAGGCGTACCTTCTTCGTAAATTCCGCCTTCGTCAAAATACAGAATACGGTCCGCTATCTCTCTTGCAAAATTCATCTCATGCGTCACGATGATCATGGTAAGCGAACGCTTTGCAAGCATCCGCATAACTGCAAGCACCTCTCCCACCATGGTCGGATCCAGTGCGCTTGTGGGCTCGTCAAAAAGAATCACCTTCGGGTCCATCATTAAACTTCTGCAAATGGCAATTCTCTGCTGCTGCCCGCCGGATAAAACGCCCGGATAGTCATTCGCCTTCTGCACTAAACCGACCTGCCTTAATAAATCAAGCGCCTTGCTTTCTGCCTCATTTTTCTGCATTCCGAGCACTTTTACGGGGGCAAGACATAAATTCTCCATTACCGAAAGATGCGAAAAAAGGCGGAAATTCTGAAAGACCATGCCCATTTTTAAGCGGATTCGATCCACATCGGCGTTCTTTGCCGTAATCTCTTCTCCGTCAATATAAATCTGTCCGCCGTCCGGTTCTTCCAGGCGTTCGAGCAATCTTAAAAATACGCTCTTCCCACAACCGGAACCGCCGATAATAACGATTTTTTCTCCTTCCTTTACGGAAAGGTTTACGTTTTTTAAAACCTTTAAATTCCCGAAGGATTTACTGATTTCTTTTACTTCGAGGAAACTCATTTTTTACCCTCCTTCCTTTTGGTGAGGGCAAAAATACCATAAACGAGATAACTCAGTCCGAGGTAAAGAAGCATTCCGACAGAGATTACGAGGAAAGGCTGCATCGTACGGGAAGAAACATTATTGATAACTCTTGTTAAATCCGTAATCGTAACGTATCCGACCACGCTGGTCCACTGAATCAGATTGACGATTGTGGACTGGTAAACCGGTTTGGCAATCCGCAAAGCCTGCGGCAGCGTAATTAAACGGAAAGCCTCCGCGCGGCTGAACCCTAAGGTTCTTGCGGCTTCCGCCTGTCCGTGATCCGTTGCTTCGATTGCAACACGGAATAACTCCGCCACATGCGCGGAAACATTCAGGGCAAAAGTAATCGAGGCCACTAAAAAAGGCGGCATTCCGGCCCTTGCAAATACGCCGTAGTACAAAAGCAAAAGAAGCATCAGTACGGGCGTTCCGCGTAAAATGGCAATATATACAATTGCGGGAATGCGCAGAATTTTCACGTTCTGCATACGAAGAAAGCAAATCCCCGCGCCGAGAATCGTACCGAGAAGTAAGGACAGTCCGGAGATTCGAAGCGTCATAAAAAGACCTGAAAGAATCGTCTTCCATGCTCCGTTTGCTATAAAAATGTCATATAATCTGCTCATCCGCCACTCAGTCCCGATATTTTATGAATTGGAAATCTCCGTTAACCGGCCGTTTTCCAGTCTGTAAACTTTATCCATCAAATCCAGAATTCTCTCATCATGGGTTACGACCACAGCAACTTTTCCGCGTTTTTTTACTTCATCACGGATCATCTGAACCACCACGCGGCCCCTTTTCGCATCCAGGCTTGCGGTTGGTTCGTCTGCAAGAATAATCTCCGGATCGTTTACAAAGGCTCTTGCAATCGCCACGCGCTGCTTTTCACCGCCCGACATTTTGGCCGGATATTTTTTCTTACAGGAATCCACGTCGAGTTCTTTTAAAAGTTCCATGGCGTCCACTTTCGATACATTTTTCTTATCCTGGAAAAGCGTTAACTGGTCTGCGGAATTTAAATACGGCAAAAGCTGGTGACTTTGAAAAATAAAACCGATATGCTCTTTTCTGTATCTGGTCCATTTCGATTTCGGAAGTTTCGACACTTCTTTTCCGCCGATAAAAACTTCTCCGGAATCCGCCGATAAAAGCAGTCCTGCAATGGATAAAAACGTACTTTTTCCGGAGCCGGAAGGGCCTAAAACCGCAACGATTTCGCCGCTTTCCACAGATAACGAAAGACCCGATAAAACGTGATTTTCCTCGCTGCCGTCACGGAAGGATTTGGATATATTCTTAATTTCCAGCATACTCATTCTTCTCCACCTCCTATCGCGGTAATGGGATCAATCCGGGAAATGTTAACAATCGATAAAATACTGCTTAGGATGGAGATTACAATGAATACGCCCGTTACGACCAGGGCATTGTCGAAGCGCAGATAAAACGGCATTTTCTCCGGAAGTCCCGCTGCCATGCCGAAGGTTAAGCCAAGTGCCACGGCACCCGCAAAAACGGATAAAATTGCAACCTGGCAGATTACCGTAACCGTAAGTTCTCCCGTGCTCATACCTAGCGCCTTCATGACGCCGAACTGCTTCCTTTTCTGAAGTGTCAGAATATAGTGGAAAATTCCGATAATCACCGCCGATACAATAATCAGCACCCATACAATCATTGTAATCGTTAAATGTTCCGCGGTATAGGAAGGGATATTACTGATAATATCCGCTTTTGCCACAAGTTCCGTACCTTCCACGGAGATTTTTTCAATGTCCTCATCCTGAATGGCTAAAGCGTGGTATTTTTTCGTATACATGGGACTTAATTCTTCCCTTAACTTCGTGTAGGTTTCCGTCGAAATAAAACCGATGGAAACATGTCCGTACATCTGGTCCTTTGCAAAACCGGCCACATAGAAGGGAAGTAACGTTGAGGAATCATAAACCGTATCTCCGAGAGAAATTCCTTCTAACATAAAATCATCGTCTAAAACAACCGGATAACGCCCGTCCGCGTCCGCTTCGTTTGCAACCTCACAAAGCCGCTTGCCCTCTGCCACAGCCGGCTCAATAAAACTTCCCGGTTCCACGGCAAAATACGTGATATTCAATTTTTCCGTATCGCCGTCCTTAATTAAATACATTCTCTGGATGTCCAAAGGAACCACGTCGGAGGAAGTCTGTGCCTTCACGGTTTCCAAAATCTCCTCATCTAAGGAAGAAACCGTAATTAACTCTTCCGCCTCATCATCCAGCAAAAAATACTTTGCATCCATCGTATCGATTCCTGCGATGACCGCTCTTCCCAGGCCTTCTGCAAGGCCGGATAAAAACAGCACCATGAACATCAGAAGAATCAGCAGGATTTCAATTAAAATATACTTCCGCTTTCCGTGCAGCAGTTCTTTCCACGCATGTTTCAAACCGTTTTCCACCTTTCTTTTTATTCAATCATAATAATTTTTGTTCCGATGAAATCTCCGTTTTTTCTTAACCGGTTCGCTTCCAAAAGAATATTAATATATTCTTTTGCATAGTCCTCTGAAACATATTTTGATTCAATATCCATTTTTCCCCTTTTTATCACAGAACACATAAATTTACCCCTTATTTTAACATATAAAGACCCGAAGAGTCACTACTCCCCGGGTCAAAATTCATCACTCTATATTTTACTTTAACGAAACAATTCCTGTTTGTTTTAATTTATTAATTGTATTTTTTCAATAACTAAATGGAATTATTGTTAGCGTTTTGCTATCACAAAGGGCAAAAAAATCCATTCAATCAATCCACCACTCCGGTGTAAGCTCTCCGAGTTTCATGACACGGTCCGTTTTGTAATTTATCATGATTTCAATATCTTTGTACTTTCCGGGCATCAGTTGCACCATCAGTTCGCGGCAGGCTCCGCAGGGCGCTCCTTTTCCCTCGTTCGGTGAAATACAAAGCACTCTGGCGATTTCATATTCGCCATTCGTAATCATATTGAAAATCGCATTGCGCTCCGCGCAAATTCCGAGCGTCGAGCAGGTATCAATGCAAACGCCTGTGTATATTTTACCGGACTTTGATAAAATTGCTGCCGAAACTTCCCCCGCAGTGACATAATCCGAAATCACCTTATGCCCTCTGACTGCCTTCGCCGCTTCATACATATCAATCCAGGTCTGATCCATTTTCTTCTCCTTGTTTTTTATTCCTATAGGACATTTTAGCGCGGCAATACAATTTTGTCCATTTTCAGAAATCAGCTGTCACTTAAAATTTGTGATTGAGCAAAAACTTTTTATTTGCAGACTGTAAGTTAATCACTATGCCTCGTTCACAAGTTTCCCTGTCATATGCTTTATATCCAATTCCAGACAACATACACGAGCGAAGGCATTTTTCATTTCCTTTTCAAGATATGCCTCATCATCCGTAAACTTCTGGCAGAGACAAGTGCAAATTTCCTTTTTCTTTTCTACATCTGTGACCTCGCGGATCCGTCCAAACACTATCACACTACGGATATTGAGTGCCCACTCGCCTTCTTTTCTATAGCCCTTATCCATCACACAGTAACTGACTTTATCACACTTTGAAATTGCATCAAGCTTATGACCTTCCTTTGCACAATGAAAGTAAAGCTTTTCATCACACTCCGAATACCAATGATCCAACGGAACCCCATATGGATATCCCTCATCTCCCAGAACGGATAACACACCTCTCGGCTCGCTTTTCAGTATTTCTATACATTCCTCGTTTGGAATCTGCTGTTTAAAGCGTCTCATTTCTCTGAACATACTTTCAACTCTCCTATATCATTCTTACACCCAAAGGAGGGGCATCGCAAGAAGGATCAAAAAATCAATTATTCGTATTCTACAGTTGCCGGGTTATGGGAAGTTAGTGGGAGAGCATATATCTGGTAACCGCGGCACATCTTTCGGCGGCTTCGTGCTCAAACTGGGTATAATCAACATTGGCAGAACCGTCCGCTTTGTCGGCAATCGCACGGATGATGACAAAGGGAACGTTATTGTTACAGCAAATCTGCGCAATCGCGCCGCCTTCCATTTCACAACACATTCCGCCGAATTCGCCGGTGATGGAATTTTTCTGCTCGGCGGTTGAAACAAACTGGTCACCGGTGCAGATGCGTCCCTCAAAAACCCCGACCTCCGGTGCACACGTTTTTACCGCTTCTACGGCACGCTTACGCATGGATTCGTCCGCGGGCAGGGAACTTTCACCGGTTTCATAGAATTCGCCGCGCTTAAATCCAAGCGGGGAAACATCGTAATCGTACTGTACGGCATCGGTGGAAATTACATAATCCCCGATATTGATGTCATTGTTCAAAGATCCGGCAACGCCGGTATTGATAATGGAGGTCGCACCAAAGACGTTGATTAAAAGCTGGGCGCAGGTTCCGGCGTTTACCTTTCCGACTCCGCATTTCACAATAACCACGTTCTTTCCGTCCAGTGTTCCTTCGCAGAATTCCATACCGCCCATGTTCGTAACGGTAGGCATCTGAACTTCTCTTTTTAGGGAAGCCACCTCTTCATCCACGGCCCCGATTATTCCGATTTTTTCAGTCACTCCAGTTACTTCAGCTTTCTTTTCACAACCCGAAATCATGCTGACACAAAGCGGGGCGATTATAAACAGGCTCAGTAATTTAAAATATTTTTTCATTTGAAAACTCCTTTTAAACAGTGTTTAGTCGTTTGTGGTCGACAAGGAAATTATAGCATATTATTGTTTTATATAAACTATATTGTTATAATTCCTCCATAATGAATGGAAGCATATATATTGGCTTTAGATTCAGATTATTGTCCTTTCCAACATCCTTTTGAGATAGAAGTATTGCTCGCGAAACATATTGA
>CADANR010000005.1:38995-39400 GCA_902789265.1 uncultured Lachnospiraceae bacterium
CGCATCTATAGATTCATGTTTTTTTGTAGCCGATGATTTCACTTCCAAAGGAAGTAGTTTAACCTTGTCCTGAAGCAGGAAATCAACTTGTAGCAGTCAAGAAAAGTGGCTGCTTAGATACAATAAACATTATTTGATTACCAAACTTCTAATGCTTATAATCTGAGGAAACTTCCATAAAGGAACGATTTCCGACAATATAATCAGCATAGGCCTGCTCCGGATCTTTTCCATGAAATACTTTGCAAAGACCACACATATCACAATCTGAAATACACGGGTATTTTTCCTTTATAAAAGCCCTGCGTTCTTCTAAAGATGATTCTTCTATTAATGGTGCATCAGACATAATCTTTCCTCACATGATGTTTCTTCCCTGACGATATTTCTCCATATATTCTGCAT
>CADANR010000006.1 GCA_902789265.1 uncultured Lachnospiraceae bacterium
AACCGGCTGGAAGAATTCAAAACCCTTGGATATCCGGTCTTGCTCGGTACTTCCAGAAAGTCGGTAATCGGACTGACACTGGACCTTCCGGCAGAAGAAAGACTGGAGGGAACACTTGCAACCACGGTATTTGCGGTAATGAAGGGTGCTGCATTTGTACGTGTGCATGACGTGAAAGAAAATATAAGAACAATCAGAATGACGGAGGCAATTCTTCAAAAATAATAATGCATGGGGGTGCGGTTATGATGGATGAGATTATTATTTCCGGTCTGAAAATTTTTGCGTGGCACGGAGTGTATGAAGAAGAACAGGAAAAGGGACAGAATTTTGTCATCAATGCGAAACTTTTCCTGGATACTTCAGCTTCCGGAGATTCTGATTCTCTGGATGATACCGTTGACTACGGAAAGGTTTGTCTTTTTATCAATGATTTTATGAGAGTCAGTCGTTATAACACTCTCGAGGCGCTTGTAAACAATCTGGCGCGCAAAATCATGATAAAATTCCCATTATCACAAAGTATAGAACTTGAAATCCAGAAACCTGAGGCACCGATTCCGCTTCCGTTTGAAACGGTTTCCGTAAAGATTAAGAGAAGCTGGCATAAGGCATATATTGCAACCGGATCCAATATGGGGGACAGCGAGGAGTTTATTAAAAATGCCCTTGAAAACCTGGATGCGGATGAAAACTGCAGGGTTTTAAGAACTTCTAAAATGTATCATTCGAGAGCATACGGCGGTGTGGAACAGGACAATTTCTGTAATTCCGTATTCTGTATGGAAACCCTGTATTCCCCGATTGAATTATTAACCAGACTGCAGCAGGAAGAAAGAGAAGCAGGAAGAGAAAGATTAATTAAGTGGGGACCCAGAACCCTGGATCTGGACATTCTTTACTATGACGATATCATCATGGAACGCGAACATTTGCGTATTCCGCACCGGGACATGTCCAACCGCGATTTTGTTCTGTTGCCCTTAAGCGAGATTGCACCATATAAGCGGCACCCGATTCTGGGACTTACAACGCTTGAGATGTTGGGACGTGTAAAAGAGACCTATGTGCTTACGATGAAGGAAGAAGAATAATGAAAAAGAGATTGTTTGCGGCAATTGATGTGGGTTCCTATGAGCTCAGTCTGAAGATCTTTGAGATTTTTGCGGGAAAGGAATGGAAGGTAATCGACTATATCCGTCATCGTCTGGATCTCGGAACGGATTCGTATTCAAGGGGAATTTTATCCTATGAGCGAATCGAAGAACTCTGCCATGTTCTCAGGGAATTTAAGGGAATCATGGATTCCTACGGAGTGAATGATTATAAGGCATACGGAACAAGTGCCATTCGCGAGTTAAACAATACGCAGGTCATTTTAGACCAGATCAAAATCCGTACAGGTCTGGTCATTGATGTTTTAAGCAATTCCGAACAGCGCTACTTAGACTATAAATCCGTTGCATCCGCGGGCGAAGGGTTTGAAACCATTATCGGAAAGGGTACCGCGATTCTGGATATCGGAGGCGGAAGTATCCAGCTTTCGTTGTTTGATAAGGATACCCTGATTACCACGCAAAATATTCGTCTCGGAGTTTTCCGTCTGAAGGATATGTTAAACGAGATCGGTGCAAAACCGTCCCATACGGTATCTCTTCTGGAAGAGATGATTAACGACCAGCTCTCCGTATTCAAAAAGCTTCATGTCAAAGACAGGGAGATCCAGAATCTGATTGTGGTTGATGACTATGTTTCATCCTCCTTAAGCAAGTATAAGAGTCCCGTGGGAGGAACAACGGGCTATATGTCGAAGGAAACCTTCCATCAGCTTCTAAATGACGGGTACTTCAGGGAAATGACGGAATCTGTCATTATTTCCACACAGTTGATCAAATGCTCGATGGATATTCTCGGGGCAGGATATTTATGGGTTCCGGGTGTGACGCTCTGCGACGGTATCGCCTATGATTATGCGGTAAGCAGCAAACTGATTACTCCGAAGCATGATTTTGAGCAGGATATCATCGCCTGCGCAAAGAATATTTCCAACCGTTACCAGGGCAGCAAGAAGCGCGGTGAGGCACTGGAAAAGCTCACTATCAGCATTTTCGATGCAACCAAAAAATTACACGGTCTCGGAAAGCGTGAAAGACTGTATCTTCGAATTGCGGCACTTCTTCAGGACTGCGGAAGATATATGTCATTAACCAGCGTCGGAATGTGTTCCTATCATGTGGTGATGAATACGGAGATTATCGGACTCTCCCATGCAGAGCGTGAGCTGGTTGCAAATATCGTGAAATACAATCATGAGGATTTCACCTACTTCGAGGAATTGTCAATGAAGAGTGCAATCGATCGGGAAGGCTTCTTAATCATTGCCAAGCTAACGGCAATCTTAAGACTTGCCTGTGCGCTGGATTCTTCTCACAGGCAGAAATTTACGAATGTTAAAATTACTTTGGATGATGATGAGCTGATTCTCCGCGTGGATACCGATAAGAATATTGAACTCGAAAAAGGACTCTTTGACGGGAAGGCAGAGTTCTTTGAAGAGGTTTATAATGTGAAGCCGCTTCTGAAGCAGAAGAAGAGTTTTTAATAAATAAGAGCTTTAATAAAAAGAGTTTCTAATACAAACAGTATTTCTAATAAAACAGAGGGAATGTATGGCAGAACTGAATTTAAAAAATCCGGATTATTATTTAAACAGGGAATTGTCCTGGCTTAGTTTTGACGAGCGAATCTTGGGCGAAGCAAGGGATAAGAATATCCCCTTATTTGAAAGGCTTAAATTTTTAAGCATCGTATCTTCCAACCTGGATGAATTCTACATGGTTCGCGTGGCATCCTTAAAGGATATGGTGGATGCGGGTTACACCAAGAAGGACATTGCCGGCATGACACCGAAGCAGCAGCTGGCCGCTATCAGTGTGAGAACGCATGAACTGGTGAACAGCCAGTATTCCACCTACAACCGTAGTCTGATTCCTGCACTGAATGAAGTCGGACTTACCGTGATCCGTTCCCATGAGGAGCTGACGAAAGAGGAAGCAAGGTATGTGGATGAATACTTCGAGGAAAATGTATATCCGGTACTGACTCCCATGGCAGTAGATTCTTCCAGACCGTTCCCCTTAATCCGTAATAAATCCCTGAATATCGGAGCACTGGTAAAACGGAAGGAGAATGCCGATGCAAAGGGAAAGAAAAAATTATCCAAAACCTCCGGTAAAGTGGAGACGGAATTTGCAACCGTTCAGGTTCCCGGTGTATTAAACCGTATCATTCCGATTCCGTGTAAGGAAGGAAAGAAGATTATTTTTCTAGAAGAAGTCATTGAGCGGAATATCAGTAAGCTCTTCTTAAATTATGACGTAATTTGCGCATCCCCTTTCCGTATTATGAGAAATGCGGACTTATCAATCGATGAGGACGAAGCGGAAGATTTATTAAAAGAAATCGAAAAGCAGGTTAAACGCCGTCAGTGGGGCAAGGCAATTCGTCTGGAAGTCCAGGATTCCATTCCGAAGAAATTATTAAAAATCCTTGTGGATGAACTGCAGATTGAAGAAGAAGATATTTTCAAAATCGACGGAACCGTGGATCTGACCGTGTTTATGAAGGTTTACGGGCTCGAAGGATTCGAGGATTATAAGATTAAATCGTTTGAACCGATTCCGGTTTACGATATCGATCCGGAGGAAGATATTTTTACTTCCATTCAGAAGAAGGATATCTTAATGCACCATCCGTATGAAAGCTTTGAGCCGGTGGTTAATTTCATTAAGGAAGCTGCAAGGGATAAAGATGTCCTTGCCATCAAACAGACGCTTTACCGTGTCAGCGGAAATTCGCCGATTATAGCGGCACTTGCGGAAGCTGCGGAAAACGGAAAGCAGGTTTCCGTTCTGGTGGAATTAAAGGCCAGATTTGATGAAGAGAATAATATCGTCTGGGCAAAGAAACTTGAAAAAGCCGGCTGCCATGTAATCTACGGTCTGGTAGGTTTAAAGACACACAGCAAGATTACGCTGGTTGTAAGACGCGAAGAAGACGGCATCCGGAGATACGTACATCTGGCTACCGGAAACTATAACGATGCCACGGCGAAATTATATACCGATTTAGGTATGTTTACCTGCAACGAAGCAATCGGAGAGGATGCTACGGCGGTATTTAACATGCTTTCCGGTTATTCGGAACCGGAGGGATGGAATAAGCTTTCGCTTGCACCGATCTGGATGAAGGACAAATTCCTGCAGTTAATTGCAAGAGAGAAGGAACATGCAATAAACGGGGAGGAAGGCAGAATCATTGCAAAAATGAATTCTCTTTGTGACCAGGATATTATTATGGCTTTATACGAGGCTTCCAATGCAGGCGTAAAGATTGATCTGATTGTACGCGGAATCTGCTGCTTAAAGGTTGGAATTCCGGGAATCTCCGATAATATCATCGTTCATTCCATCGTCGGAAATTTCTTAGAGCACAGCAGAATTTACTATTTCAAAAACGGCGGAAACGAGGAGTATTATTTAAGCTCCGCAGACTGGATGCCGAGAAACTTAGAGCGCAGAGTTGAGATTTTATTCCCCGTTGAGAATACCGAACTGACAGCGAGACTTATGCATATCTTAAGTGCGGAATTACAGGATAATCTGAAGGCATATATTTTACAGCCTGACGGGACATATGCGAAACCCGATAAACGCGGCAAGGTGCCGTTCGGTTCGCAGGATGCGTTCTGTGAAGAAGCGGTAAGCCGGAAGAATTCGTTTAAAAAAGATGTCAGGAATACCCGCGTATTTGTGCCGGAAACGAATCCGGGCGGAAAGGAATAAAAAATGGAGGAAATGAAATATACCTGGATTCTGGCAAGCAATTCTCCCAGAAGAAAGGAATTACTCAGTAATTTAATGGGAGATATTATGGTGCTTGCCATGGATGTTGATGAGACGGTAGAACCCGGCCTTCCTCCCGAAAAAATCGTGGAAAAGCTTGCCAGGAGAAAAGCGCATGCTGTATTTGACCGTGTGTATCAGCTGGGAGAACTGATTGACCAAGATCCGAAAAATACGGAAGACGAAAAACTGATGCTTGCAAAAGAATTTGTTGCATCTAAAGTGTATTCCGTAATCGGTGCGGACACAATTGTTTATCATAACGGAGAGGTGCTGGGGAAACCGAAGGATAAAGAGGATGCATTCCGGATGTTAAAATCCTTAAGCGGTAATACACACAGTGTATTTACCGGAGTATGCATTCTGACCCCGAAAGAAAAACTCTTTTTCCATTCGGAAACGAAGGTAACTTTTGATGATCTTCCGGATGATGAAATTTGGGAATATATCGAAACCATACGGTATTCAGGGTGCGGGCGGTACTTTTGTGACCGGAATCGAAGGCGATTATACGAATGTGGTAGGTTTTCCGATCGGTGAATTCTGCCATCTGATTCGTACGAAGAAATTTACGTTATAGCATTTTATACGGGAAACAACCGAAAAGAAAGTGCGGAAAAACATAAAGAAAAAATAAGAAACGAAGGAATAAAGAATGAAACTGGTATCATGGAATGTAAACGGATTAAGAGCATGCCTTACGAAAGGCTTTATGGATTCTTTCCATGCACTGGATGCCGACATTTTCTGTCTGCAGGAGACCAAACTGCAGGAGGGACAGCATGATCTGGATTTGCCGGGTTATCATCAGTACTGGAATTATGCGGAGAAAAAAGGATATTCCGGAACGGCTATGTTTACCAAAGAGGAACCGCTAAATGTCTCATACGGAATCGGTGTGGAGGAGCATGATCACGAGGGAAGAGTGATTACGGCGGAATTTCCCGATTTCTATGTGATTGTTGTATATGTTCCGAATGCACAGAGAGAACTGACAAGACTTGAATACCGTCAGGAATGGGAAGCGGCGTTTTTACAATATATTCTGAAACTGGAGGAGAAAAAACCGGTCATTTACTGCGGTGATCTGAATGTGGCACATCAGGAAATCGATTTAAAAAATGCAAAGAGCAATCGAGGTAATGCGGGCTTTACGGATGAAGAGAGAGCATGCTTTACAAAGGTTCTGGAAAGCGGCTATGTGGATTCCTTCCGTTATCTTTATCCTGACAGGAAGGATGCATACTCCTGGTGGTCCTATATGTTCCATGCAAGAGAGAAGAATGCGGGTTGGCGGATTGATTATTTCGTTGTATCCGAGAAATTAAAAGACAGAATCAAAGAGGCGTCGATTCATCCAGAGGTTATGGGTTCCGATCACTGTCCGGTTGAGTTGGAATTAAACTGATTTAAAGAATAACAGAAATAATTAATAACAGAAATAATTAATAACAGAAATAATTAATAACAGAAATAATTAATAATACGGAGGTTTATTTATGTCTAAGAAAGTGGGAATTATTGCGATTGTTATATCAATAATCAGTTTGCTGTGTGCATTGTTTTCCGTGGGGTACTGTATCATCACGGTAGGCTTCGGAAAGAACACTTCCGGAACTAAAGCTGCCGTAGAAGATGAATATTTCGGCAGCATGGAGAAAAGAACACAGTATGTACTGTATGTAGGAACCAATGATCAGGATACCTATAAGATTGAGATGACGGAAGCGGAAGCAAAGGATCTTGTGGACCAAATCTGTTTGAAATATATGAAGGGTTATACGCTGGGTGAAGCAACGGGCTCCTGGGTGGATGATGACGGAATACGGACACATGAGTATACACTTGTCTGCTATTTTGATGACCCCGAAATAGAGGATGTATACAGTTGTGCCGAGGAAATTCGTGAAGCACTCAATCAAAGTTCCATTCTGATTGAGGCAAATGAGATTAATATGGAGTATTATTCCGCAGAGTAATATTTACAGTAACGCATTAAGGAAAGGCACCAGGCCGTCGTGATTATTATCTTTAAAGGTAATATAATCGGCGGCTTCTTTTGCATTATGGGAGCCGTTTACAAGCGCCACACCGTGTGCGGCAGCTAAGAGCATGGAAATATCGTTGTCCTGATCCGCAAATGCATAGGATTTTTCAAACGCAATCCCGTAAAGTTCGCACATTTTATAAAGAGCGACTCCTTTACCCGAGGTCTTCGGGATGACTTCCAGAAAGATATTGTTTGAAAAAATACACTGAACGGAATCGGAGAAACATGCAAGAATGGTTTGCTGCAGGCGTTCCAGTTTTTCCTTGTCGGTCATGTGCATAATGATGAATTTAAACGGGCAGGGTTCTTCTTTAAGAACATCATCGCATACGCGGCAGGGCATTTTTACATATTCCGAATAGTAGTGTAGCTCTTCGGTATCTCTTTCGGAAATGACTTCCGTACTAGTATAGGTATGGAAATGCAAACCTTCCTTTCGGATCATTTCGCGGATTTTTTCGGAAACATCTTTCGGAAGCACATCTTTATAAAGGATTTCTTCTTTTTCCGGATCATATAAGCAGCCGCCGTTGAATGCACTGATACAGGGGTTGTATTTACGAAGATCAAGCATATCGATGATCTTTTTGATGCTCGCTAACGGACGTCCTGTAGAGATGCTGAATGCATAGCCGTTTTTGATTGCCTGTTCCAGGGCCTTTCTTGTTGCCGGCATAATCTGCTTGGTATCATCCAGTAAGGATCCGTCCATATCAAAGCAGAGAAGCCCGCGTTTGCCGGAGTTTACATTTGTTCCTGAAGTAACGGATGGTTCTGATTCCGCTTTCTCCTTTCCGGTTGAAGATACCTCCGAAGAGAATGCTTCGGATTCTTTGTAGTTTTTAAGATACTCGGCCTTGATTCCGTCTAAGAATTCTTCCGGAATAAAGAGTTTTCCCATTCCGGTTCCGAGCTGAATATGAGGTTTGTTGCTTCCGTGGAAATCCGAACCGCCGGTAAGCAGCAGGTCATATTTCTTTGCAAGAGCACGAATCTGTCTTTCGTCCGCACCCTGATAGGTACTGTAAACCGCTTCAATTCCGGCAAGACCTGCATCCTTTAAGGACGCAACGAGTCTGTCCAGTTTATCATCGGAAAAACCATAGAGAATCGGATGGGCAAGAACAGGAACACCGCCGACTTTACGGATAATCCGTACCGCATCTTCCGGCAATACCTTCTCACGATGTACGTAAGTGGGACAGCGGTCACCTAAGTAGCGGCTGAATGCCTCGTTTAAGGAAGAAACTTCCCCTGCGTTATATAAGAATCTTGCAAAATGCATCCTTGTCAGAATGGTATTCGGTGTAACGGATGCAAGAAGTGCATCATATGTAATCGAAAGACCTGCGTCATGGAGACGTTCGCACATCTTGCGGTTACGGTCTTCCCTTTTCCAAATCAGGTCTTTTAAGAATTCCTGCAATTCCGGTCTGTGATAGTTGATATAATATCCGAGAATATGGATATCCTTCCCGGGAATGGCAGAAGTAATCTCAATTCCGGGAACCACCTCCACAGGTGAATCCGCGGAGAGTGCAAGTATTTCATCCAGTCCCTTCGTGGCGTCATGGTCGGTTAAGGCAAATGCAGAAAGCCCGCGTTCTTCTGCAAGCTTAAGAAGTTCCGCGGGCGTTAAGGTCCCATCCGAATATGTGGAGTGTACATGTAAATCAATCGCGTTCATTTTATTTCCTTTATTTTGAAAAAACAGAGCCGGAAATTCCGGCTCTTTGGTAAGTTATCAGTTTTCGTCATCCTCGCGTTTCGCTACGTAAATGGTGCGCTTTCTTGCCATCTCGTCGCTTTCAAGATATTCATCATAGGATGTCATCTTATCGATTAACGAACCGTCCGGCATGATTTCCATAATGCGGTTAGCCGTGGTCTGCACAAACTGGTGGTCATGGCAGGAGAAGAGTTCCACACCGGGGAATTTAATCAATCCGTTATTAAGTGCGGTAATGGATTCCATGTCCAAATGGTTGGTAGGCTCATCCAGAATCAAGCAGTTTGCACCGCTGATCATCATTTTGCTTAAAAGACAGCGGACTTTCTCACCACCGGAGAGAATCCGGACTTTCTTTACCCCGTCTTCACCGGCAAAGAGCATTCTTCCGAGGAAACCACGGACATACGTGATATCCTTGACGGGAGAGTAGCCCATGAGCCAGTCCGCGATGGTTAAGTCATTGTCAAATTCTTTTGTATTGTCCTTCGGGAAATATGCGAGAGAAGTGGTAACTCCCCATTTGTAGGTTCCTTCATCCGGTTCCATTTCTCCCGCAAGAATCTGGAATAATGTTGTCTTTGCAATTTCATTGCTTCCGACAAAAGCAACCTTATCATCGCGGTTTAAGATAAAGGAAATATTATCGAGTACCTTTTCGCCGTTGATGGTCTTGGAAATGCCGTCCACGGTAAGTACTTCGTTTCCGATTTCACGGTCCGGTCTGAAATCAATATAGGGATATTTACGGCTGGAAGGCTTGATGGTTTCCAGCTCGATTTTTTCCAGGGCTCTTTTTCTGGAGGTAGCCTGCTTGGACTTGGAGGCATTCGCGGAGAAACGGGAGATGAATTCCTGGAGCTCTTTGATTTTTTCCTCTTTCTTACGATTGGCTTCCTTCATCTGACGGATGAGAAGCTGACTGGATTCATACCAGAAATCGTAGTTGCCGGCATAGAGCTGAATCTTGCCGTAGTCGATATCCGCCGTATGTGTGCAGACTTTATTTAAGAAATAACGGTCGTGGGAAACCACGATAACGGTGTTGTCGAAATTGATTAAAAATTCCTCAAGCCACGCAATCGCGTCCAGATCCAAATGGTTGGTAGGCTCGTCGAGTAAAAGAATGTCGGGATTTCCGAAAAGAGCCTTTGCAAGTAAAACCTTTACCTTTAAATTACCGTCCAGATCCTTCATTAAGGAGTAGTGGTATTCGGTATCCACACCGAGTCCGTTTAAGAGGTTTGCCGCATTGGATTCGGCTTCCCATCCGTCCATTTCGGCGAATTCCCCTTCCAGCTCGCTGGCACGGATTCCGTCCTCATCGGTGAAGTCTTCCTTGGCATAGATGGCATCCTTTTCCTTCATTACTTCATAAAGTCTGGGATTGCCGAGAATTACGGTATCCATTACCGTGTAATCGTCATATTTGAAATGGTCTTGTTCCAGTACGGAAAGACGCTGACCGGGAGTGATGGAGATATCACCGGTTGTGGTTTCGAGGTCGCCGGAGAGAATCTTTAAAAATGTGGATTTCCCGGCTCCGTTGGCACCGATTAAACCGTAGCAGTTTCCTTCGGTAAATTTAATGTTAACATCTTCAAAAAGCGCTTTTTTCCCAAAACGCAGGGAAACATTGTTTGCTGAAATCATGAATTACAAATCCTTTCTATTTGTCGGGCTATATGATTAATCCTTTATATCCTGCGAAACAACCTGGTTACGGCCATGCTCCTTACCATAGTAAAGGCGGGTGTCCGCAAGCTGGATTAAGTCTTCGATACGATAGTTCTTTTCGGCCTGTGCCACACCGAAGGTCATGGTAACATGGACCTGCTGGCCCTCGTGCATTACCACGGTGTTTGATATATTGGAACGCATTCTTTCCGCAATTGCGGTTGCGGTCTGAAGACGTCCGTCAATGACAATTAAGATTTCCTCACCGCCCCAGCGGCATACAAAGTCCGTATCACGAAGCTGGGAAGAAATGGTGTCTGCAACGGTTACAAGGACTTTATCACCGCAGTCGTGTCCGTATACGTCATTGACTTTCTTGAAATGGTCAATATCGCACAGAATGACGCTGAACGGGTGATTTTCAAGCTGCAGGTAATGCATGGAGAGATTTAATTTTTCCATCATGCTTCTGCGGTTTGCAAGCTTTGTCAACGGGTCCTTTCTCGATACTTCCACAAGCTGCTGGTTTCTTCGCTGAAGCTGCGAGGTATTGGATTTCATTTCCCATACGAAGAGAAGGGAGAAAGCCACGCAGAAAAGGAATGTAACCGCCGCATTGAAAAGACGGATAACAAGTGTCAGAACCGGGCGGGCCGATAAATCCTCCGAAATTGTAAAGAACGGCTCGGAAACGACAATTGTAAAATACGTAAGCATCGTCATAAAGGTGAATACATAACAGTAAACCGTATTATGCTTCATATCCTTTACGGTAGAAGTAATATAGAAAATCGTCGGGATCATTGCAAAGCAGTACATGGAGTATCCGAGCATGGAACCGTAGGAAAAGGAAATCAGGGTTACTGCCGCCAATACTTCGATTTCTGCGATAATACTGACAATGAAATAGTGTTTTTTCTTTGCCAGGGAATAAAGCCCGAAATACAGAATGATTGCAAGCACATGAAAAGTAATTAAAAGCTTGTTTCCAAGAATTGCAAAAAATACCAGGGAAGCAATATGTATAATGGCAAACGATATGCAAATATAATTAAACTTCCGGCGGTCGGAAAGGATTTCCTCACCGGAAGAAAGATTCTTTATCGCACGATAGATTCCTCTGATGAAATTAATCATTTCATTCTCCTTAAGGCGGTTTGATATAAACCCACAAAAAATCACTATATATGATACCACTATATGGAGAAAAAGAAAAGGTAATAATAATCTGTAATAATAAAGCGTGATAATTATCAGACGGAACATGGTAAAGCGAAAATGGGAGAAAATGATAGAAAAAAATAGATTTGCAGAGATTTTTAAAGAAAATACAATTTATATCCGTTTGCGAATTCCGCTTAAAGAAACTATGATACAGTAGTTAGCACTCAAGAAGAAAGAGTGCTAACAAGGAAAGCGCAATAAATCAATGGTAAATAATTGCATGAAAGAAATAGAAGGAGGCAGAAACTATGAGTAAATTGGTACCACTTGGTGACAAAGTTGTTTTAAAACAGCTTGAGGCGGAGGAGACAACCGCATCCGGAATCGTACTTCCCGGACAGAGCAAGGAGAAACCGCAGCAGGCTGAGGTTGTTGCAGTAGGACCCGGAACCCTTCCCGACGGGAAAGAAGTAAAGATGGAGGTTGCAGTAGGCGACCAGGTTATCTATTCGAAATATACCGGAACCGAAGTGAAGATCGGCGAGGAAGAATTCATTATCGTAAAACAGTCCGATATTCTGGCAATTCTGAAATAGGAATTCTGAAATTAAGATAAGAAATTAAGATAAGAAATCAAATAATAACTGGAGGATAATACAATGGCTAAAGAAATCAAATACGGTTCAGAGGCAAGACAGTCTTTGGAAGCCGGTGTGAACAAACTTGCGGATACCGTCCGCGTTACATTGGGACCTAAGGGAAGAAACGTAGTACTTGATAAATCCTACGGCGCTCCCTTAATTACAAACGACGGTGTTACCATCGCTAAGGAAATTGAACTGGAAGATGCATTCGAGAACATGGGTGCACAGCTTGTAAAAGAAGTTGCAACAAAGACCAATGATGTTGCAGGTGACGGTACCACAACCGCAACCGTTCTTGCACAGGCAATGATCAATGCAGGTATGAAGAACTTAGCAGCCGGTGCAAACCCGATTATCTTAAGAAAAGGTATGAAGAAAGCTACCGACTGTGCAGTAGAAGCAATTAAGGAGATGAGCTCCAAGGTTAACGGAAAAGAGCATATCGCAAGGGTTGCGGCAATTTCCGCAGGCGATGACGAAGTCGGAAACATGGTTGCAGATGCAATGGAGAAGGTTTCCAACGACGGTGTTATTACCATCGAGGAAAGCAAGACCATGCAGACAGAACTCGACCTGGTAGAAGGTATGCAGTTTGACCGCGGATACCTTTCCGCATACATGGCAACCGATATGGAAAAGATGGAAGCCGTACTCGATAATCCGTACATTTTAATTACCGATAAGAAAATCACCAATATTCAGGACATCCTGCCCCTTCTTGAGCAGTGCGTACAGTCCGGTGCAAAGCTTTTAATCATCGCAGAGGATGTAGAAGGGGAAGCACTTACCACTTTAATCGTAAACAAGCTCCGCGGAACCTTCAATGTTGTAGCGGTTAAGGCTCCGGGCTACGGCGACAGAAGAAAAGCAATGCTTGAAGATATCGCTATTCTTACCGGCGGTAAGGTAATCAGCTCCGATTTAGGTCTTGAACTGAAGGATACCACCTTCGCAGATTTAGGACGTGCAAAATCCGTTAAGGTTCAGAAAGAGAATACCATCATCGTTGACGGTGAAGGCGATAAAGAAGCAATCAGCGGAAGAGTTGCTCAGATTAAGAAGCAGATTGAAGAAACCACTTCCGATTTTGATAAGGAAAAATTACAGGAACGTCTTGCAAAGCTTGCAGGCGGAGTTGCAGTTATCCGTGTCGGTGCCGCAACTGAGACCGAGATGAAGGAAGCAAAGCTTCGTATGGAAGATGCTCTGGCAGCTACCCGTGCAGCAGTGGAAGAAGGAATCATTGCCGGTGGCGGAAGTGCATACATCCACGCATCCAAGAAGGTTGCAAAGCTTGCCGATACTCTGGAAGGCGATGAGAAGACCGGTGCACAGATTGTGCTTACCGCACTCAAGGCTCCGCTTTATCATATCGCTGCAAATGCAGGTCTTGACGGTTCCGTAATCATCAACAAGGTTTATGAATCTGAGGTTGGAACCGGCTTTGATGCATTGAAGGAAGAATATGTTTCCATGATTGATGCAGGAATCCTTGATCCCGCAAAGGTTACCAGAAGCGCACTTCAGAATGCGACATCTGTTGCATCTACCTTCCTTACCACGGAAAGCGCTGTTGCAAACATCAAGGAAGACACCCCGGCAATGCCTGCAGGCGCCGGCATGGGCGGAATGGGATATTAAAATATAATCCGTTAATAAAACAAATAATCATATGCCGCTTCCGGAGGATATTCCGGAAGCGGTTGATTTTTTCGGAAAATAGTGTTACTTTAAAGATTGTTCTGTATTGTTACGGAACAAAGTATCGGAAATATTCAGTATTGCAAAAATAGGGAGAGTAAAGTTATGAAAAAATTGTTATCCGTTGTTTTGGTAGCAGCTTTAGGTGCATCTCTTTTGGTATGTGCAGGCTGTACACAGCAAAAATCAGACCTGGTTATGGCAACAAATGCAGAGTTCCCTCCGTATGAGTATCACGGGGATGACGGAAGCATTATAGGTATCGATGCCGAAATCGCACAGGCGATTGCAGACGAGATGGGAAGAAATCTTGTAATTGAAGACATGAACTTTGATTCCATCTTAGCAGCAGTTCAGAGCGGTAAGGCTGATATGGGTGTTGCAGGTATGACCATTACAGAGGATCGTCTGGAGAGTGTTGATTTCTCCACACCGTATGCAACGGCAGCTCAGGTTATTATCGTAAAAGAAGGATCTGATATTCAGACTCCCGATGATCTTGCGGGAAGAACCATAGGCGTTCAGCTCGGAACTACCGGTGATATCTATGCAGACGATATCGAAGATGCAACCATCGAGCGTTTCAACAAGGGATTTGAAGCCGTTCAGGCTCTTACCCAGGATAAAGTGGATGCGGTTATTATCGATAATGAGCCTGCAAAGGTTTTCGTTGCACAGAATGACGGAATTAAGATTATTGATGAGGCATTTACTTATGAAGAGTATGCAATTGCCATCAAGAAGGGCAACACCGATCTTTTGAATGATGTCAACGCAGCAATTGCAAAACTTCAGGAGAGCGGCGAGCTTCAGAAGATTGTTGATAAGTATATTACCGCAGAATAATTAAAACTTCAGAAAAATACAATTAATCGAGGAATTTGGCATGAATTTCTTTTCCGCAGTGGGAGAAGACATTTCAAACTTTTTTACAGAGTTTGGCAATGACTTTTATTTAAACTTTATAAAGAATGCCAGATGGCAATACCTTGTGAACGGATTGGGAGTTACCTTAAAGGTAACTCTCTTTGCGGTTATAATCGGTATTGTTCTGGGATTCCTGGTTGCAATTATCAGGTCCACGCATGATAAGGCGGGGACCATGACGCCGTTTCTTAAATTCGTTTTAAATGTACTGAATTTTCTTTGTAACGTATATTTAACCGTAATCCGCGGAACGCCGGTACTGGTGCAGCTTTTGATTATCTATTTCGTTATTTTCGCATCGGTCCGGATTGATAAGAGTTTTGTTGCAATTATCGCATTCGGCGTCAATTCGGGGGCATATGTTGCGGAGATTGTCCGCGGCGGAATTATGTCCATCGATCAGGGACAGTTTGAGGCAGGAAGGTCTCTCGGCTTTAATTTTGCCCAGACCATGTGGTATATCATCATTCCGCAGACCTTTAAAAACGTCCTTCCGGCGCTTGGCAACGAATTTATCGTGCTGTTAAAGGAAACCTCCGTTGCCGGATACATTGCCCTGGAAGATTTGACAAAGGGCGGCGATATTATCAGAAGTCAGACGTTTTCGGCACTTTTGCCGCTGCTTGCCGTGGCAGCAATTTATCTTCTGATGGTTGTATTGCTGAGCAATCTTTTGAAAATACTGGAGAGGAGGTTAAGGTCGAGTGAAAAATAGTAATCCCGAAAAACCTTTCAATCCGGAGACGGACCCGCTTATTTCCGTAAAGGATTTACAAAAGAATTTCAAAGGCCTTCATGCGTTAAACGGAGTAAGCCTTGATATTTATAAGGGTGATGTGGTTTTTGTCGTAGGACCGTCAGGAAGCGGTAAATCCACGTTCCTTCGCTGCTTAAACCGGTTAGAGGAACCGAGCGGCGGTGAGATATTTTTCGAAGGTGTGGAAATTACGGACAGGGCCGTGGATATTAACAAACACCGTCAGAAAATGGGAATGGTATTCCAGCAGTTTAATTTATTCCCGCATATGACGGTTCTAAAAAATATGACGCAGGCGCCAATCAAACTCCAGCATATTTCCAAAGCGGAAGCGGAGGCGGAGGCAAGAAAACTTCTTGACCGTGTCGGTCTTCTGGACAGGGAAAATGCCTATCCCAACCAGCTTTCCGGCGGACAAAAGCAGCGTATAGCCATTGTCCGTGCACTTTGCATGAAGCCGGATGTAATGCTCTTTGATGAACCGACTTCCGCACTGGATCCGGAGATGGTCGGGGAAGTTTTGCAGGTTATGAGAGGCCTTGCGGAAGAAAAAATGACCATGGTGGTTGTAACACATGAGATGGCATTTGCAAGAGAAGTTGCAAGCAAAATCGTCTTTATGGCGGACGGACAAATCCTGGAAACCGGCACGCCCGACGAGTTTTTCAACCATCCGAAGACGGAAAGATTAAAGCAGTTTCTGGATAAAGTTCTGTAACAGTTTTGAAATAAGTTTTAATATTAAATTAATATTAACGAAACTTATGGCAAATTGCTTTACATAACTATATTTTGTGTATATAATGAAGGATAGGATTAAAATCACGCTAAATCCACAATTTTGTAAGGAGGGTAAAAAATGAGCAAAAATGGTATCAAAGGTTTATTAATCGGTCTTGCAACCGTATTGGCTGTTGCCGGAGGAAACTTAGGTGTTATGATGGCATCTGCTGACACGAATACCGAGAACACACAGGACGGTGAGAATACAAATATCAGTTACAATACTCCTACCGGACTTGTAAACGGACATGCACAGTTTGTATTTTCCGATCAGGGTCCTATTGCAAGACAGGCATTACTTGCAGCTGTTCCCGCAGGTGGTACGGAAATCATGACCGGTAACATCACCATGAACGGAAGTCTTGATTACAACCAGAAGACAGGAACTCTTTCCATGTTCATGGGTGACAATCCGAATCAGGATAAGTGGGGAATCGTAATTCTGGATTCCAAGGGTGTCGGACATTTCTATGCAAATGCTGATCCCGAACCGCTTAAGAAACTGACCGTTTCTTTCACTACTGACGGATATGCTTGCATGCTGGTTCGTTTCCCTGCAAATGCAACCGTTCCCGCAACTGCAGCAGCTACCGCAGCTCCCGCAGCAACCGGTGCAACAGGTGTATATGTAGTTCAGAGAGGCGACACACTTTCCAAGATTGCTAAGCAGCTTGGTACTACCGTAGCAAACATCGCAGCAAAGAATAACATTCAGAACGTAAATGTAATTCATGTTGGACAGCAGCTTGCTTACTAATTATCAGATGAACTTATGAATGTGAATATCTCCGGGGTTAAATACTCCGGAGATTTTTCATTAAAAGAGAAATAATAAACTGAGATAATTAAAAAAGAGAAAATGGCAAAGAAGAACAGTAAAACAAAAGCAAAACAGGATAAGACTTCAAAGCTGGTATTCAGCGAGATATTATCGTATGCGGTATGGGCATATCTATTTATGATGCTGACCGTATTTCCTCTTTACGTGAGGGACCGCTTTGTATACGTGGCGGCATATAAAGTGGTATACTACCGCAATATTTCGCTTTTATTCCTGGGAATCGGACTGATTCTTCTGGCAGTCTTCTTTGTCCAAAAAAGAAAAGAACTGAATAAAGCATCTTTCACAGAATTCAGGAAAAAGATCACACTATTGGATGTGGCCGTTCTTTCCTGTGGTTTGTGGAATGTACTTTCCTTTCTGACCTCTTCCATGAAAGCGGATGCAATCCGCGGGTTTGGCGGCTGGGAGATGGGACTTGTAACCCAGGGACTTATGGTATTCGGCTATATTTTTATCCGTCTCGGATGGGACAGGGGAGAAAACAGCTGGTACCTTCCGGCAGCAGCTCTGACCATAGAGAGTATTCTGGTTGTTTTAAACAGAACGGGGAACGATCCTCTCGGATTCTATAAAGGACTTGACTGGTTTTCCTGGAGCAGAAGAAATTTACTCGGGACCATCGGAAACATCAACTGGCTTTGCGGATATTTAATCTGTGTTCTGCCGGTTTTAATTTATTTTTACATCACCGGAAAGAAATTCCGGATTCGCATCCTTTGGGGAATTGCACTTTATCTTTCAATGGCCGCAATCATGCTGCAGGGCTCCCGAAGCGGTGTGCTCGCCCTGGTTGTCGGACTGATTGCGCTGATGTTTTTCTTATCCGATACACTGGAACGGTTTACGAGATATCTGGAAATTCTTTTTATGGTCTGCATCTTCTGGACGCAGATGACGGCAATCCGCGTGGATTTAATTGAACCCATGCACTTGGATACGCCCAACACCGTTTATTCTCCTCTTTGGTACATTCCGACGGGGATCCTGGCAGTTTTAATCATCTGCTTTAATCTGCTTTCAAATAAGAAGTCCAAAAGCATAAAGGACTACAGGGAACTCGTGTTGCCTTTGGGAGTTCGTATCGGACTTAAAATTCTTCCGGTTTTGATTTTACTTGGAGCGGTATCGGTTTTTCTTTTGTGTCAGGTTTCCGATTCCTTCTGGAATCTGCTTGGTGCAAGGGATATTCTTAAGTTTTCCGACACCTGGGGCAGCAGCAGAGGAGCGCTGTGGAAGGAAAGCCTTAAGGAATTTTCGGGCGGAAGCCTGAGAGAAAAAATCTTCGGTATCGGACCGGACTGTTACGGACCGTGGTTTATGGAAAAAGATATTTTTATTCCACAGAGCGGTTATTTCGAAGATGCAACGTTTTCCAATGCCCACAATGAGTGGGTTACAACACTGGTTCAAACCGGAATCGGCGGCGTTATCGTTTATTTGGGAATTTTCGTTACGGCGGCAATTTCTTTTGCAAAGAAGCTGAAAATGGAATCCTGTAAATATTTTGCACTGCTTGGAGTGATGCTGCTGATTCTCTTTTTCAGCAATCAGTTTTTCAGTTTCCAGCATATCTGTGCCACCCCGATTTTTTACATTCTGCTTGCAATGTGTGAAAGCAGAATTCACAAGGAACAGTAGTGTTTTTTGTAAATTATGTATAGGAAAATCAAAAAAGAGAAAGAAATCATGGAGAATTCGGAAATTGATTTTAACCGGTCAGGACATATAATTAGGGGTGTAAATGAAAAGTGTGAATAAGTGAAAAAAAGGGATTTTAAAGGAGATATTATGATGAAAAAGAAATTACTTACCCTTGGACTCGTTTCCGCAATGGTTTGCAGTATTGCAGCTTGTAATAAAACGAATGTAACACCTGCTGAGCCGGCAGCAACTTCCGAGGTTACCAGCGTTGCAGTTACACCCGCTTCCGAAGAGACATCGGATTTTGAAATAGCAGCTGCTTCCGAGATTTCAGCGCCGGTAGTGGCACCGGATTTCGCAGGTGATTATCATGAAGAAATCGCAGGAAGAGGAAATATCACCATTACACCGACAGGTGAGGAGAATCAGTATAATGTTACCATACACTGGGGCAGCAGCGCGTTTGAGAGTGCAGAGTGGACCATGACCGCTACATATTATGATTCTACAGGACTTTTAGAATATTCTGACGGTACCTACTTCGTACGTACCTATGAGGATGAAGAGCATTATAACGATGACGTGAAATATACGGACGGAGGCGGATGCTTCTGGTTTGAAGAAAACGGAAAGCTCGGCTGGCAGAGTGCCGAAAGCGGAGTTGACGGAATTGACGGCAGCAGCTTTTTTGTAAGAAACGAATACGTTGATTTCGAAGCTGAATAAAAAAAGGTTTGACAAATAAATTCAAGAGTGCTATGTTAACATTTAGTGAAAGGCTGTGACGAAGAAGACTTGTGCAGTATCGATTTTCAGAGAGCTGTCGGCTGGTGTGAGACAGTAATGGATGGCATAAAGTGATCCCTTCCGAGCCGGGACACCAAAGGAATGATGTAACGTTTCCGAGTAGATGTTTCCCGTACTTGCTGCGTTAAAGCAAAGAGCTTGTTGGAGCTTACTGAGGGCATCCTGTAAGGATGAAGAATGAGTGGTACCGCGGATTGCAATTACAACCCGTCTCATGCAGAACATGGGATGGGTTTTTTGTTTTAGGACAAAACAGAACAAGTGCCGTAGAAATGGAAGTTGCAAGCTGGCTTGCAAACTGACATTTCTTAAGGCAATTGTGAAGTGCGTTAGCACTGCGTAATTAGAGCGAAGCGAGAATTCGCAGTTTTGTCCGGGAGACAGGGAGTAATTATAAGACACGTACTCAGACACGAAGCGAACGCGAAGCGTTTGCGAGTGAGCACCCGAAGAAGCATTACTTTAATTTACAGGAGGTCAGTTATGACAAACACATCCACACAGTTGGAAAACGAAATCCAAGAGGTAGCCAGACGTATCAAAGCGCTTCGCGAAGATATGAATTTAACACAGGAAGCGTTGGCTAAGAAAATCGGCTTAACACCCGAAGAATATGCAAGATATGAGTCGGGCGAGGAAGATTTTTCCTTTACTTTTATCTACAAGATTGCACAGGTCTGCAACGTGGAAATGACGGATTTAATGGAAGGTGAAAGCCCTGCGCTTTCCGAAGTTACCGTAACCCGTAAAGGCGAGGGAGATCAGATTGTAAGACGAGAAGGTTTTGAATATTTCCGTCTTGCACCGAAATTTAAGAATAAGCTTGCGGAGCCGTTCTTCGTACGTATTCCGTATTCCCAGGAAGCACTGAATCCCCCGTATGAATATTCCACACATGTAGGACAGGAGCTGGATATCGTCCTTAAGGGATCCTTAAAAATGGTAGTCGGAGATGTTGTGGAAATCCTTCATGAAGGCGATTCCATTTACTATAATTCCGCACTTCCCCACAATGAGATTGCACTCGGCGGAGAGGACTGCGAAATCTACGCAATCGTAATGAATCCCGATGCCAAGGGACCTTCCAAGGTAGAGAATAAAGTCCAGAAGTTTGTAAAGACCAATGTCGATAAGGCAAACTTAATCAATCCCGTATATGAGAAATTCGTGGAAACATCCGTGGATGAGTACGGTGTTGTCAATAACGTTCGGTTTAAAAATGATGAGAACTTCAATTTTGCATTTGACGTTGTGGATGAGCTTGCAAGAAAAGTTCCGTCAAAGACCGCGATGGTATATGTTTCCAACGAGAAAGAATCCAGAAGATTTACCTTCTCCGATATGAAGAAGTATTCCAATATGGCGGCGAATTATTTCGCATCCCTCGGCATCAAAAAAGGAGACCGCGTACTGCTTGTATTAAAGCGTCATTATCAGTTCTGGTTCTCCATTTTAGGACTTCACAAACTCGGCGCAATCGTTATTCCCGCAACACATTTATTAAAGGATCACGATTTTGAATACCGTTTCAATGCTGCCGGAATCTCCGCTATTGTCTGCACCGGAACCGGTGATGTGGCAGAGCAGGTGGATGCGGCGCAGAAGAAGAGCCCGACTTTAAAGACCAAGATTATCGCTTGCGGCGAAAGAGAAGGGTGGCATAATTTCGATGCGGAATTTACGAAATGCTCCGACATCTTCCCGCGTACCCAGGATACTCCTGGCGGAGACGATACGATGTTGATGCTCTTTACCTCCGGTACCACCGGATATCCGAACATCGCGGCACATACCTATAAATATCCATTAGGACATTTCCTGACCGCGAAGTACTGGCACAACGTGGATCCGAACGGCTTACATTTTACAATCGCGGATACCGGCTGGGGAAAAGCTTTATGGGGCAAATTATACGGCCAGTGGTTATGCGAGGCTGCAACCTTCGTATATGACTTTGAAAAATTCAAGGCGGAAGACATCCTGCCTATGTTTGCAAAGTATAAAATCACGACATTCTGTGCACCCACGACCATGTATCGTTTCTTCATCAAGGAAGACCTTGCAAAATACGATTTAAGCTCGATTAAATATGCAACCGTTGCGGGCGAGGCAATGAACCCCGAGGTTTATTCCCAGTTCTTAAAGGCGACCGGCGTACGTATCATGGAAGGCTTCGGTCAGACAGAAACCACACTTACGATTGCAAACTATGTCGGTGAAAACAACAAGGTCGGCTCCATGGGAAGACCGTCTCCGCAGTATCAGGTAGAGATTATGGCAGCAGACGGAAGTCTTGCACCTGTCGGTGAGACCGGTGAAATCGTAATCCGTACCGAAGACGGCGTGCCGAACGGATTGTTTGAAGGATATTATTTAAATGACGAGAAGACCAAAAGCGTATGGCATGACGGTTATTATCACACAGGTGATACCGCATGGAAGGATGAGGACGGGTTCTTCTGGTATGTCGGACGTGTGGATGATTTGATTAAGTCCTCCGGATACCGTATCGGACCGTTCGAAATCGAAAGCGTCATCATGGAACTTCCGTATGTACTTGAGTGTGCGGTTGTTGCAGCTCCGGATGAAATCAGAGGCCAGGTAGTACGTGCAATCATCGTACTGACCAAGGGAACAAAGGGAACGGATGACTTAAAGAAAGAAATCCAGACCTATGTAAAGAGCCATACGGCACCTTACAAATACCCGAGAATCGTGGATTTCGTGGATGAACTCCCGAAGACGATTTCCGGTAAAGTAAGAAGAGTGGATTTAAGAAAGTAAAATTAAATAAAAAAGATGGGCGGGTGTATATTTACATCCGCCTTTTCGCTTGAAAAATCACGCATTTTGCGGTAAGATAATCTATTATATTGTTTCTTTTTTGAGGGCTGAACATGGAAGAAAAAACTCAGATTTCCAAAGAAGTTCAGAATGAGTTCGTCATTGATGACGGTCGTATTGAGTCTATCGAGGAGTTTCTCTCCCCGAGAGAACTTTTTGACGACCTTATTTCCCGTGTGAAAAAATATAATCCGGAAGGCGTTTCGGAGATTACAAGGGCTTTTGAAGTTGCCGACAAAGCGCATAAGGACCAGTTCCGTAAATCCGGGGAACCCTATATCATTCATCCGCTTTACGTGGCAATTATCTTAGCCGATCTTGAGATGGACACGAATACCATTATTGCGGGTATTTTACATGACATCATTGAAGATACGGATATTACCTACGAGGATTTAAAGAAAGAGTTTAATCCGGACGTTGCCAATATCGTCGAGGGTGTGACGAAGTTAAGCCGTATGGAAATCGGAAACCGCGACAAGATGGATGAGCAGGCGGAGAACCTTCGAAAGATGTTCCTTGCAATGGCAAAGGATATCCGTGTTATTGTGGTAAAATTAGCCGACCGCCTTCACAACATGCGTACGCTTTCCCATATGAAGCCGGAGAAACAGATAGAGAAGGCAAAGGAAACTTTGGAGATTTATTCCCCAATTGCGCAGCGTCTCGGTATTTCCCGTATTAAGGTAGAGCTTGACGATTTATCGTTGAAATACTTAGAGCCCGAAGCATATTATGATCTGGTGGATAAAATCGCCACCCGCCGTGCAGAGCGTGAAAAATATGTACAGGACATCGTAGAGGAAGTCGGACAGCATATCCGGAATGCCGGAATTCATGCGCGCATTGACGGAAGAGTAAAGCATTTCTTCTCGATTTACAAGAAGATGAAGAACCAGAATAAGACGCTCGATCAGATTTATGATCTGTTTGCGGTTCGTATCATTGTGGATACGATTCCGGACTGCTGGGCGGCACTCGGTGTTGTTCACAGTATTTATAAGCCATACCCGGGACGTTTTAAGGACTATATCGCTTCCCCGAAGAGCAATATGTACCAGTCGCTTCATACGACCGTAATCGGTACGACGGGACAGCCGTTTGAAATCCAGATTCGTACCAATGAGATGCATCAGATTGCGGAATACGGTATCGCGGCGCACTGGAAATACAAAGAGAATTCCGACGGCAAGAAGATCAATTTAAGCGATGAGAAAAAATTCGCATGGCTCCGTCAGATTCTGGAGTGGCAGAAGGAATCCGAGAATAACGCGGAATTCTTAAATCTCGTCAAAGACGGTCTGGATTTATTCACGGATGAAGTTTACTGCTTTACTCCGAACGGGGAATTGAAGCAGCTTCCGATGGGCTCCACGCCTGTTGACTTTGCGTATTCGATTCACTCGGCAGTCGGAAATAAAATGATCGGTGCGAAAGTAAACGGTGAAATTGTACCGATTGATTATAAGATCCAGAACGGTGACAAGATTGAAATCGTCACATCCAATAACTCAAACGGACCGAGTCAGGACTGGCTGAATTTCGTACAGTCTGCACAGGCAAGAAATAAAATCAACCAGTGGTTCAGGCATGAACACAAGGATGACAATATCATCAAAGGAAAAGAAGCACTTGCGGCATTCTTTAAACCCCGCGGATATGAATACAGCGACCTGGTAAAAACTCCTTATACCGATTATGTTATGCGTAAATACGGATTTAAGGACTGGAATGCGCTTCTTGCCGCAATCGGTCACGGCGGCTTAAAGGACGGTCAGGTCGGCAATAAGATGATTGAACTTTATGACCGTACCCACAAGAAACCCTTCTCCGACGAACAGTTACTTGATTCGGTATCGGAAGCCGGAGCGAAACGTTTAAAAACCTTTGATGCAAAGAGCGGCGTCGTAGTGGAAGGTGTGGATGATGTGGCATTCCGTTTCGGTAAATGTTGCAGTCCGATTCCCGGAGACGATATTATCGGTTTCGTAACCAGAGGAAACGGCGTTTCCATCCATCGTGTGGATTGTGTCAATATCCGGAATCTTCCCGAGGAAGACAAGGAACGCTTAATTGAAGCAGACTGGAGTGAGAAGGCGCTTACCGCGGACCATACCGGAAAGTATATTGCAAGCATTACGATTTATGCGAATAACCGGACCGGACTTTTGGTAGATATTACAAGGACACTGACCGAGAAGAATGTAGCGATTCTTTCGCTTTCCACGGCAACCAGCAAAAAAGAGATTGCAACCATTCAGGTATCCTTTGAAATCCGCGGAAAAGACGAACTGAACAATATTGTGGAAAAACTCGGGCAGATTGAAAGCGTAATCAATATCGAAAGGACCAGCAACTAAATGGAAGAATTAAATGTAGGATGCATTGTTCTCGGTATCCTTGAAAATAACTGTTATTTCATTCATCGCGAAGGCGAGTCGGAGGCTGTTTTTATTGATCCGAATTCCCAGGGAGACAGGCTTTTTGTCAGACTTCGCGAGAAGGGACTTGAGATTAAGGCAATCCTTTTAACACACGGACATTTCGATCACATCATGGGTGCGAATGAAATGCGTAACGTTTCCGGGGCAAAGATATATGCATTGGAAGAGGAAGCGGAATTGTTAGCGGATCCGCAGATGAATTCTTCTTTTAAAGTCGGAAAAAGTTATACCGTGAAACCGGATATACTTTTAAAGGATGGTGATGTCGTAACTGTCGGAAGCATAAATTTAAAAGTGATCAGTACACCGGGACATACCATCGGCGGATGCTGTTATTACAGTGAGGAAGACAAGGTTTTGTTTTCGGGAGATACGCTCTTTTTCGAAAGCTGCGGCAGAACGGATTTCGAAACCGGAAATGCGGGACAGATGAAGGAGTCGCTCCAGAAATTAATGGAGCTTCCCGAGGATGTGAAGGTGTATCCCGGACACGGGGAATTCACCACGATTGAGCATGAGCAGATGTATAACCCGTATCTGAATATGTAGAATTATTAAGGACGCTTCTGATTGCATATTCACCCCGTGGGCACGCTCTCGCTACGAGAAAAACGTAGCAGTTCTAAATTCGCTTCGACTGGCGTCTTGCTCATTAAGAACCGACGTTTTTCTAGTACCCACGGCTGTAAACATGCAATCATCCGCTGTTTAATGAACTCTAAATATTATGAACAAACATGGAGATATGAAAATGCAGTTGGCTGTAACCGGCGATAATTTTGAATATGATACATATCTCCTAATGCATGAATTTTATTCGGAGGCAGATTTAGTGCGCTTGTATGATGATGCAGGCGCTTTTTGTTTGTCAGAAAGTGGATATATATGTGAATATGAAGAAGGGATGACACGGATTACATACCATCCGGGGGAGGATAGTGGTATAGAGAAGCGTGTCTTTGAATATCCGGTAACTGTCTCGAAATCAGATAAGAAAGAATACAAGAAAACCCATATGGGGAATTTATATAAGGTTTTAAGCGAAGTTACCGGGCAGAGTCTTCCGTGGGGCGATTTGACGGGTGTCAGACCCACAAAGCTTGCCAGAATGATGTTTGAAAAAGGTGCATCCGAAGAAGAAGTACGGTCCTTTTACAGAGACGGAAGATTTGTTTCCGGGGAGAAAAGCGAGCTTGCAATTGAGATAGCAAAAAGGGAGATGGAGATATTAAAACCGATTGATACGATGAACGGGTATTCCCTTTATATCGGCATTCCGTTCTGTCCCACAAGGTGTTCTTACTGTTCGTTTCTCTCAAACCCGATTGCAATGTGGCAGGGAAGGGTGGAAGAATATTTATCCTGTATAAAAAAAGAACTGGATTTTGTAAAAGATACATTTCGGGGACGGGTTCCGGATACGATTTATATCGGCGGCGGAACACCGACATCTCTCAGTGCGGAAGAATTAAGTGAACTGATGGAGATGATTCTGGCGTTTTTGGAAGCCCGGGATCCGGAGGGTAGTAAGAAATTACTGGAATTTACCGTGGAAGCCGGCAGACCGGACAGTATTACGAAAGAGAAACTCCGTGTCCTTAAAAATGCCGGTGTGGACCGGATTTCCGTCAATCCGCAGACAATGAATGATAAGACATTAGTCCGGATCGGCCGAAAGCATACGGTGGAACAAACCGTAAAGGCATTTGAGTTATCCCGGGAAGAAGGTTTTGACAATATCAATATGGATCTGATTCTGGGACTTCCGGGTGAGGGAATGGAAGAGATTCAAAAGACAATGGAAGAAATCATCCGGATGAAGCCGGATTCTTTGACGGTTCATTCCCTTGCTATTAAAAGAAGCGCAGGAATGAAAGGAGCGATGCTTTCGGGAGAAGACAGTGCATCGCTTGGGCTTAACCGGAATCCGGTTAAAATGATGGAAGTGGCGTATGCCGGTGCGGGGGAACTTAATTTAAACCCCTATTATCTCTACAGACAGAAGAATATTGCAGGAAATCTTGAAAATGTCGGCTTTGCATCGGAAGGGAAATACGGCATTTATAATATTCTGATGATGGAAGAAGTGCAGTCTATTATTGCGCTCGGTGCGGGGACGGTTTCAAAGAAAGTAATGCCGGGGGATATCAAAAGATGTGATACGGCAAAAGACATCGGACTTTACATGGACGGAATAGAGGAAATGATTGAAAGAAAAAAGAAATTATATTCCGATTTTGTTGGACATGCGTTGGACAGCAGAGTTTAGAATGACTTTATAAAATGTGGCTGAAGTGTAAGTATTAGCTGCCGAAAAGACCACAAACAGGGAAATTTACGTAAAAAACAGGAGGATTATATCATGCCTGATAAGAAAAAAGAATTTCTGGATGAAATACAGAACTTAAAATCTCTGGACTTTAAAGATGTTTCCGACACGAAGGGGAAAATCCTGAAAGAGCAGGAAAATACAACATTAGAGCAGACCGGAAAGGAGTACCTGAAAAAAAATACCGCCTTTTTAAACAACTATGCAAAGTTTGCGAAAAAAATCATGCCGGGTGAAATTGCAAAGCCGGATGCTCAAATGACGATTTTTTCCGATAAGATGAATTATCAGGCATTCCTGAAAAAGTTTTACGGCCCGATGAAGTTTAAACTCATTAACCAATACCAGGGTAAAATTCCCGAGGATAATAATATGACGCGGGCAATGTTTTATTTGCTGGCAAATGATAAAACCGGTGCTGCGGAGGAAGTACTGAAAAAAGCGGAGGTCAACTCTTTTGTGCAGTTAAGAGGAGTGTTTCTTGCGTGCCTTTTAAGTGTGAAAGGAAAGGAAAAGGAACTTAACGACACCGAAAAGACAGCGTTCAATCATATTACGGAAATTCAGGGACTTATTCATGACATTATGCTGTCTGCGGCAGAGGTTACCCAGCTTAAGAAAACCCGAAAAGAGAAAAGCTTAGAGAATAACAATAAAATCAACATTATCAATGACAATAAAAACATTATCAATGATAACAAGATTAACATTATCAATGACAATATAAACATTATCAATGATAACAAGATTAACATTATCAATGATAAAAAGATTAATCTTACAAACAATAATAACAGAATTAACAATCCGGAACCGCAACCGTATGTTTATGAGAAAATAGACGAACCGATTGAAATAACGGTAAGCAAACAGGATATCATGGCTCTGGCAGCGGAGCTGCACCGTAAGGGATACGGCAGGGATATGACAGATCCGAAAACGCTGGCTTTGATTATCGATACCCTGGATACGAACGAAAAACGGAAAAATTACTTTTTGGAATTAACAACCGACGGTCAGAATGCCAGAGTCTGGGAGTATCCGGCAATGAAATATCTGCCGGTTGAAATCAGAAACTGCGGAGATGAGCAGGAACTGAAATCCTATTATGTTAAGAACCGGGCTAATATGAATATTCTTGCGAAGGCAAGTATATTAAGAAGACTTCACGGCTTTGAAAAGGCAAGACAGATTGCAACCGCAAATGAAATCGACGGTTTAAAGAGTAAAGAATATCTCGGGGATAATTTTTATCCGGTTCCGCAGCCGAATGTGGATAAGAAGTCCAAGAAAGTAAAACTGACATTGAAGATGCCAAAGGCACAGTCTTCGGGAAACGGATGCTGGTCCTGCGGTCTTCAGATGATGCTTTATTCGAACGGAATCAAGGTCGATCAGGAAGATATTCGTGCTTACAAACCGAACTATCCTTTGGAAAAACGTCAGACAAAGGATTTCAAGGATAAAGTGGATAAAGAACTCCGTACGGATTCCATGAAGAGCGCATGGGAAATGGCGGAGAGTGCACTGGCATTTGCACCGGACCGGATGATCCGTAATTTTGAAATTAAGATGCCGAATCTTGCCCAGCAGTATTACGGCATTAATGAAAAAATAAAATTTGAGAATTACCTGGATGCAGCGGCAAATGCAGCAGCTGCAAAAATCCAGCAGATTCTGAATGAAGACAAATGTACGATTACGTTTACCAACGGATATCACTATTATGCAATCAGAGCAATCAGTCCGGACGGAAAGAAAATAACCTGTCTGGATTCCTCCACCGGCGGAGAAAGAACGCTTACTTTAAAGGATGAGATCCGTAATCTCTATAACGGAGTCTATACACAGGGGCGACCGGCTGATTTCAGCTTAAGCTGGATGACAAAGATTGAAATGGATGAGAACGGAAAGGATTTCTTAAATGTTCCGAGCCATTATCTTTCCATGAAAGGTGACGGCTCCTTAAACCTTCCGCCGAAACTTGTATATGACGACAGATTTATCTCAAGTATGGATAATAACGTGGTTCGTGTCAGACTGACCGGAGGAGTGGATGATACGGAATATGACAGAATTACGAGAAATCCGTTAAATAAAGATGGACTGCTTATTTTTGAACAGGCATGTCTTCCAAAGAAACTGAATCCGAAAACTCTTGTTGTCAATGCGATGAACCGGAGTAAAGAAGAATATGAGGAATTAAAACAACGTAAAATCAAACTTCTCGGAGAAAAATTTATTCCGCCGAAATACAATATGACAGAAGCGGAGATGCAGAACGAAATCACAAAACGTGAGGCCATGCTGCGTTTTACCGATATATTGGTTCAGTTTGAAGAAAACAACGGTCTTTTTGCATTAAAGGAAAAAGAAAAATACGCAAAAAACGGGAAGGAATTGCTTTGGAACAAACCCGGAGCCATTCTTGCTTTTCGTATCCAGAAAACATATGAAAGTATCAAGGATCTCTTTACTTACATGGCAAAGAATGCAGAAACGGAGGAGAAGAGAAATTATTTTGCAAATCACCTGCTTTCCGTTGAGGAACAGTATCGCGATTTCCAAAACAGAATCAATAATAAAGCAAATGCCGTGAATCCTGCAAATGAGGAGATCCCGAAGATTTATAAGCTCGGCGGATATTTAAAATCCAGGGAAGATTTAACAAAGGGTGTTTCTTTCTTACATTCCATGTGTGATAAGATTACCATGACGGATTTCGGTACGGCGCGCCTTCGAACCGTCTCGAGCATGAAAAATTACACTCCGAGCGTATTATCCCGATATGCCGAGAATATCAAGGAATTTGCAGATCCGGAAAATAAGGGAAATCTGTTAAAGATGTGCGAAACCAATCCGGAATTATATGAAAGCATTAATGCAATCCTGACCATACCGACGACAAATCCGAAGATTTTAAATACCAGGATACGTTCTACAAGAAATGACTATCTGATTGATTATTATAATTTCAGTACTGACATTTCCAAAGCGGTAATGGGAAATTACGTTAACGTCAAAAACAAGCTTTCTTCTTTTTCAAATTATATGAAAAAGAAGGAATCGGCCCTATTTATGCCGAATGTCAGAAAGGTTTTCATTCCCGAACAGAAGGAGGAGAAGGTCGGAGAACTGAATCTGTTTAACATTAATCCGAACCCGAATCCTAATCCGAATCCTGACCCGAATATAATCATTGAAAAAACGGATTCCACCCTGAATAATGAAAAGCCGGATCCGAATATCATCAATGAGAAACCGAATCCGGATCTGATTATAAATAACGAAAAACCCAATCCGAACGTAATAAACATTAAGCCGGAGCCGGAAAAGGACAATAACGGAATTAACAATTTAAAGAACGAAAAGGATCCTCTTGTCCGCACAATGAAAAGAAGACAGCAGTATGAGAACTTCTTAAAGGAATTAAAGAATGCGGAACTGAGCGAAAGAGAAAATGCTGCACTTGGCAAACTCGGAGAACTGATGGAGGATTTAACTCCGTATACATCTCCGGAAGGAACAAAACTTTTATCCTACAATCAGTTGAAGGATTTTACAAATAGATATGTGGATATCCAGAAAGAACTGGAAGACGCGGAGAATTATATGCTTTATGAGAAAGAGGCATATAAGAAATTCCGACAGATCATGAGTAAGGATATCCGTACACTCTATGAGGTTGTAAAGAACAATGAGAAACTCTCCGAAGAAGATAAGAACAAAGAGAGTTTCAGCATGGTGGATATTTTTGAGGAAGCCAGAGCCGTTACGGTTACCGTAAATGAGAAAGAGATTAAACAGGTAGGCGGTAATTTGAGTCAGAGACTGCATATCGTAACGACCGGTCCGAACGGAGAACCACTGGACGGATTCTTTACGATGCATGAAAAACCTTTTAATGAACCGGAAGAGATTGGAAAGCATTTAACCGGTTTTGTCGGAAATAAGAAAGCTACTGCCGTTTCTTATGATTTTGCCAGATTCCTTTTATACGGAAACAAGGAAAAGCAGGATTATTCAAAAACCTTACTGTTATTATATGAAAAGGACAAACGCTTAAGAATTGAAAAGATACATGAAAATTATTCCAATCCGAAAGATTACGTAAAGGATGTAAGAGCCGCCATTCAGAAGGATCTGGAGGAGTATGTTAAAAGGAATAAAATAAAAAAAGGATCAATGCAGTATAAGGAATTGGTTTCTTTAGCAGATAAATATTCTCACGACACAGGCTGTGTGGATTCGTTGACAAAAGAAATGAATAAAGCACGTGTGATAAGAAATAAAGCAGGTGTTCTTAAAGAATGCGGAATTAAATCGAGTGCATCATTGGATAAAAGAAATGCAGCGATGTCTGCAGTTGCTTCACTTCTCGGACTGGATCATCTGTTGGCAAAATCCACCAATATGCGGGTACGCATTGGTGATCAGGTGTTTAAAGGAACCTTTATGGAAAGTGCAAAAGGATCCGTTTTACAGGACATTACCATGAAGGATCCGCTGATGGGTATTACCGGCAATCAGCTGAATTCTCCGGAACTGATTAAATCAATTGCAAATATGCAGATTTTGGATTTGATTTGCAGAAATCCGGACCGACATAGCGGTAACTTCTCCTTTATTCCACGCCTCATGAAAGATACCGACGGGAATCTTGTGACCGTATTAGACAACATTCAGGGAATAGATAATGATAACAGCTTTATATCCCTATATGGCGGTATAGATAGTATTAAGATGAGTGCTACTCCTTTTTCCCGTATGCTGATAATTCCTGAAGAAACGGCAGATGCAATCAGAGACCTGAATATGGATATTTTAAGAGGGGTACTGGTTGGATATGGTCTGACGAAGAAGGAAGTCAACGACACGGTAAAACAGATAGAGATAATAAAGAATAAAATTCATCAGGGAAGAGAGTATTTTTCCGCTAACCCCGGCGCAAATCTTTCGGAAAAGGCGATTAAAGTTGTATCCGATGAAGAGATTAAAAAGCTTTCCCTGGAAAAAGATCTGGTTCGCCCGGCTCCTAAGAAGAATAAAGATTATAATCTTTTCTCCAGAGTTTATTCCTGCTTTTCGTGGAAAAACGGGATTGATCCTGCAATCAAGAGATTCTGGAAGGATATAAAGACTACATCCGGAGAAAGTATGTATTCAGCTGTTGCCGCGGAGGAACGTATGGAAGAATCCATGAAGGCTGTTAAGACAGCAAAACCCATCAGCGGACTTATGACGGAGTATAATGCTTTTATTCAGGCGGCAGATGGCTTAAAAGCACTGTCCGGGAAAACGAATAAGAAACTTTTCATTAAAACCGTCAAGGATCCTGATTTGCTTGAATGCAACCGGAATTTCGGACCGCTTTATCAGAAAGCATTGGATACTTTGAAAGTAACGGATGCTTTCGTTGCAAAACAACAGGCAACGGTGAAAGGCTTGAAAGCTAATTCAAAAGATTTTATCGCGCAGACGAAACTTTTAAAGGCGGCGGTAACATATCAGAACAATCTGTCAAACTTCTGTGAGGCGTATAAGACGCTTACGGAACAGCCTGCAAAGTTTGATGAAATGATGGCGCTCAAAGAAAAACGGCAAAAAATCTTTAATTCCGGTGTGCATGAACTTGATTTTGAAGCAACCCGTAAGATGGAGGAGGAAGAAAAGAAGAGGGCAGAGAAACCTTTAGAGGAGAAAACTTTAGAGGAGAAACCGCTCGAGGAGAAGCTTATAACAGAAGAGAAGACCGGAGAAGAGAAACCGCTCGAAGAGAAGCCTATAACAGAAGAAAAGGCCGGAGAAGAGAAGCCGCTCGGAGAGAAGCCTTCAGAAGAGAAGACCGGGGAAGAAAAGCCGCTTGAAGAGAAGGCTTCAGAAGAAAAGTCCGATGAAGAGAAGAAAGAAGAAGAAAAGAAAGACGAGGAAGAAAAGAAGGACGAAGAAGAAAAAACAGAAGAAAAGCCCGGCGAAGAGGAGGATCCGCTGGAAAATAACGAAACAGATGTCTTCAGATTCAGTATTACGAAACCGTTGGATATTAAGAACGCCACCGACTTTATCGCTGAGGCCAATACCTTACAAAACTGCATGAACGGTGTGAAGGATTATCTTGAATCCGTACGGGGGCAAATTTTACAAACCGGCTTAAAGAATTCGATGAGTTATCTGAGTAAGAAGAAAATGGAGTATTCGGATGACGGACATGAACAATATCGGACATGGGCAAAGGCTCTTGACCGGAGTATTGAACTTTTGGAACATCAGGACAGCTCTATTCCGGAAGTGCTGGAAAGCTTAAAAACTCTTCGTCTGGAATCGGAACAATATTTTGACAGTCATTACGGTATGTTCGGTTTCCCGATACATAAATACGGAAGAACCAGACTGAATCAGTCCGGGGAACTGTTCCGTGAATTACCGGCACTGGCGTTAACGCTTACCAACTGTCAGAACAAAGTGAATGCAGCAATGCAGGGCGCCGATTACGGAAATACTTCCATGAATCAGATTATGGGACGTGTTGACGTATTAAAGAATACCTATCCGAAAGTTTTAATCGAAGAGGAGATGCAGGGACGAAGCTTTGAACAGGAAAGACGCGTACCGGATGCACAGTTTAAAGCGTTTGATCAATTCTATAAATATTTTCCGGATATGGCCAAATATTATCGTCCCAGTCATATCGATGACTGTTTGCAATATGTCAAAGACTGGAGCGACAGCGTTGCGGTTTCTGCAAGAGCGGAAGTATTCGCTGCGGTTTATCCGGTTCAGCAGATTATGAAAAACGGAATCAAAGCGGATGAAGCGGAAAGACGTCTCGAGGAGTATACTCCTTTTAAATGCGATCAGAATGTAAGAAAGCTTACGGGCTATGACTTATTCGATCAGGTTCAGAGAATCTGCTTTAAGAAGAAACCGGATACCGGTTTATCCACCTGGGCATTTATTGAAGACGTTACGGAAAAGCTTACGGAAGAGTATAAGAGCGAAAAATTCAGAGACGGTAACCAGGTTTCGGTTCGCGCAAATATCAGATATGCTTATGCTGAAACCGATGAGCAAATCAAAGCCAGAGAGTCGGGAGATTTACACAAGTCCCATTTAAACAAAATGGAGAACGTATACAAAAAGGCGGCGGATATTCTTGTAAACAGAGCACTGGCAGACCCGAAGGGCAGAAGGCTTTTACATATGGTCGCAATGGAGAGAAGCGATGATAAAATTAATGCCTTTAAGGAGCATGCGAAGAATTATTTGATGAACAAGAATATGTTCGGTAACAAGAAGAGAGAATTTGATTCCGACAAGGTTGGCAAGTTCATGGAAGAAGATGAAAAACTCCATCAGGATATTTTAATGAGTTATTACAAGACAAATCCGAAGGTTACCTTAAGGTTCAACGGGGAATACAGGTTTATGGGAAATGAGGTACAGCCTCAGATTAAGAACCCGAAGACAAATGCGCCTGCGAATATTAAGCCGTTGAAACAGATAGCCCCTTTGAAGCCGTTTGTACCATAAGTTTTATCGGCACAGGTAAATTCATTCGTTCATAAATCTTCGTATAAGGGATGAAAAGAAACGGAAAAAATGGTATGATAATACTGTTTGGGAGTAATCCCGTTTCGCTGAAACTTTAAACGGAGAACGGCAGTATGAAGAAGATTTACGTAAAAGGTAAGAATACTTTAAGAAAAGCAGGATATACCGGATTAATTTCCGCTATACTTACTTTCATAATCATCACCGGAGCGGTATTTTTTGCTGCTCCGGTTTTGCATGCCGAAAACATTACGGGTGCGGATTATGAAGAAATATCGGTTGATCCTGTAGAGAACAAGGAGGGGTATTCTTCGGTAATCTACAATGACGTAAACGGTCTTCCGACTTCGGAAGCGAATGCGATTACGGAGACGGAAGAGGGCTTTATCTGGATCGGCAGCTACAGCGGATTAATCCGTTATGACGGCAACAATTTCGAAAGAGTGGATTCGGTTTCCACCGGAATTACTTCCGTTGTCAGCCTTTATGTGGACAGCAAAAACAGACTCTGGATCGGGACCAATGACAACGGCGTCGTGGTGATGGATCAGGGTGTATTCACCCATTTTAACCGTACCGGAGGTATGAAATCTTCGACCATCCGTTCCATTACGGAAGACCATAACGGACGGAAGACCATAACGGGAATGTCTATATCGCTACCACACACGGGATCGGTATTTTTGATGAGAATTTAAATTTCGAACTTCTCGATGAAACCCAGATTTACGATGAGTACATTCAGGAGCTTCGCGTTACGGATTCCGGTGTGATTTACGGCAAGACCTTAAGCGGCGCGATTTTTACGATTGAAGACAGAAAGCTCTCAGGATATTATGACTCTACCCGTCTCGGGGTGGTAAATATTAAATCGATTCTTCCGGATGATTCCAATCCGGGTTATATCTATGTCGGAACCGAGCATTCAGAGATTTATTACGGAAACATAAAGGACGGCATGAAAGGGTTGAAAAAAATCGATGTCAGTCCGCTTGTACAGGTCAATTCCATGGAACTGGCCGGCGGAAATTTATGGGTTTGTGCCGATAACGGAATCGGTATGAAGGACGATAAGGGATTTAAGGTTTTAGAAGGT